>NZ_CAXBGE010000012.1:0-133039 GCF_963975345.1 uncultured Maricaulis sp.
GCAGCACCGAAGACCGCACCCAACCGAGAATGCGGCTCTATTACGCCATCATGGCCGGCGGCTTCGCGGCCTCGGTCGGCGCGTTATTCCTGCTGAGCTGGACGGCCTTTGCGCTTGTTGCCGTCGCCTCGACAATTGTCGTGATCATCGCCGCCGCGCGGCTCGACATTGCCGGTTCGCAGATCGTGGTGGACGACGACGCGGCGATGGCGCGGCCGCCGGTGGCCGGGAAACAGGCGCTCATCGGTCTTGCGGTCGCCGCCGGTTTCGGCGCGGTCATCGCCACCGGCGCGGTCTTCGTCCGAAGACTACCGGCGCCATGGCCAAACCTCTTCATGTTCGCCTCCATCTATCTGATGGTCGGCTATCTGACCGGTTCGCTCGTGCGAGAGTTTCGACGCAGCTGGGCAACGCGGTCCGAACACAGGCCGATCCCGCTCGCCATCAGGTTTTCGATTCTGGTTGTCGGCGCGGTGGTCATGGCAGGTTCTTTGTATTTCCTGGCCACCCAGAGCGGCCGGTTCGACCTTCCCGACATGCCCCTCGGCCTGTTGATTGTGATCGCACTCTTGTCCTTCGGCGCCAGCGGCACCTACGGTCTGCTTCAACGTCGCGAACGCGAACCTGCGCCCCCTACAAAACCCTGACACCTCTTCCCCCGGCCTTGTGCCGGGGCCTGCCGGAGCAGTGAGAGAAATCACCACCCTCCGGCAAGCCCCGGAATTCGCTACGCTCCTCCGGGGGAAAATGTGGTGTGGTTAGGGGGTGGCGGCTGGAAGCGCGCCCGGCAATTTCCATCTGGCCAATCCGCTCAACTTCAACGAGAATGCGCCCGGTAAACCCGTACGTATGCGCAAGGCGGAGACGAGCATGTCCAGCAGCACCGAAGACCGCACCCAACCGAGAATGCGGCTCTATTACGCCATCATGGCTGGCGGCTTCGCGGTCTCATTAGGTGCGTTGATCCTGCTGAACTTTGCCGCCTTCGGCATGATTGCGATGGCCTCGATAATTGTGGTGATCATCGCTGCGATGCGACTGGGCATTGCCGGTTCGCAGATCGTGGTGGAAGAACCGCCTCGCCCGCCGTTCAACTGGCGGGAATTTGCCGCCTGGGCCATGGTGCCGGTCCTCATCAGCGCCTCCCTCGCTGCCCTCTCATGGATGCCAGGTGGCTGGGGGGAACGGTTCTATCTCGTCACAATGTTATCCTCGCTCTGCATGCTAGCCTTCATCGGTTTTCTTGAAATTCTACGTGCATTGCGGGGGCGACCGAATGAGCGCTTGAAACCGCGAATGATCAGACTCGGAGCCGGTAGTCTGATACTGGGCCTGGCAGGCGCCGGTGGGTTTGCCTTGGTGCGCGATGGCGCCGATACGTCGCTCCTCGTCCTCCCGCTATTTCTTGTATTGGCGTTGCGCGTGTCGAGAGGAGCCGCCATTCAACGCTTGGCCACTACCCCACCCGCCCCATAACCGCCCTCAACCGAATAAGCCCGCGCTTCACGCGCCGATCCCGCGTCGCGAAGACATCGCTATAGGCCGGGGCCAGCAGGACCAGCGTCCAGGGGGCGGGCAGGACCGGATCCAGCCCGCGCAGGGCTTCGCGCAATTGGCCGGTGATGGCGTGGGCGTCGCTATCGCGGCACCAGATTTCCAGGCTGACCCGGTGTTCGATCAGGGTGACGTCATCGGCGTCGCGCGCCAGGGTTTCCGAGCGGCCCCAGCTGGCATGCGGGTAAGCGGCGCTATGCGAGCGCTCGGCATGGAGCCGCACCGGATCGCCGAGCACGGCCTGCACGGCGCCGTCGGCGAGCATCGCTGCGGTCAGCGCTGCGATCAGATCGGCGTCGGGCGCGCTCATAGCGATATCCTCCACCAGGGCGTCAGCAGCGCCTTGACCGAGGCCGGGGTTCCGACATCGAGCCCGCCTTCAAACATCGCCTCGACCAGCTGGCCGATCGCTTCCACCAGCGGTGCCGGCACATCCTCGGCCGTCGCGCCATAGCCGCAGGTGAAGCGGATCTCGATGCCGCCGACGCTGCGGCCCGGCTGCGGGAATTGGCCATTGGGACGCAGCGCCAGACGGCCCGGCTCGGACAGTGTGTCGATGAAGAAATCCGCCGGGTCATGGCTCGTCGGCGTGTCGTCGGCGGCATAGGTGGTGATCGCTTCGATGGCGATCAGCGGCGGTTTGGGAAGTTTGAACTGGGTGCCAAACGCGCAGAGCCGGCCATCGCCATCCCAAGCGTCGCGCCGCTCCAGCCAGGTCTGGGAGAGACAGGCACGCCCCGTATCCCCCTCGACACGCTGGCGCGCGCTTCGTATCAAATGCGTCAGACGCGCATCCTGACTGTTGTCGGATATGCGCAACCGCGCCTTGGCCTGATCGAGCGAGATCGGCTCGGCCGCCGGCGGCGTGACGAGGGAAAGAGACATGACGGACTCCGCATTGATGAATGTCGATTTTCACAGCCACGCCCGATGAATGCCGCGAGCCGGCTCAACGCGCTGCAGGCCTGGATCCTGGCCTTCGCCCTGTGCGGCCTGCCAGCCATGGCGCTGGCTTATGGGCTGGTATTTTACGGCTTCACCGCCGTCGGCCTGATTGATCCGCCGATGATGGCGGCCAAATCAGTCGTGCTGGTCTGGCTGATCCCCGGCCTGGTCGGGACGGCGGTCTGGATGCGGCCGGTCGAGAATTATATCCGGCGGGTCTTCTTCGATCTGCCCAGCGTCGAGGCAACGCACGGCACCGAGGCCGGCGATGCCGTCAGCGAGGCGGCCGAGCGGGCGCTGATCGAAGCGGTGCAAAGGGAGATCGGGCGGAAATGACGGAGGACATGGCCAAGCCATTCTGGTCCGAGGTCGTTGCACATTTCTGCGCGATCGCGCTGACGGTCACCCTGACGACCTTGGCGATGCGCCTTTACCCAGATTTCAGGCTCAGCCTTGTCGGGCCAATGGCCCTCAGCATTGTACTCCTGGCGCTCTCGCTCCCGGTGTTCCGGCATTTCACCCGTAAGCGGCTCAATCTGCCCCCGATCACGGCACATTGGTTCTACCTGATCGGCAGTGCCCGTTTCGCCAGTATCGAAATGGCAGATGCGCTGCCGGCCTGGCAGGTTTTTTGGGGACGTTATCATGGCCCGGGCATCGGTCGCGTCTTGGGCTTCCTGTACTCCTTGATAGGCACCGGCATTGTTGTTTTTATCCTGACGCCGGCCTTTCATCTTCCACTGGCAATCCTGCTTCCCGCTTTGATATTTTTCATTTTCTGGATCGCCTTCACTGCTCTGATAAGCAACCGGTTGCCGCAAAGGAAGCCGGAGACCTTCTCCCGGATGGAGTCCGGGAGAAGGTCCCGCCCTCGCGACTAGCTAACCCCGAACTTCAACAGCTTGATCGCCGCGAAATCCTGCACCCCGCCGCCAACACGTTTGGTGGTGTAGAACAATACATAGGGCTTGGCCGAATACGGGTCGCGCAAGACTTCGACGCCCTGGCGGTCGAGCACGAGATAGCCCTTGGCGAAATCGCCGAAGGCAATCGAGTAGCTGTCGGAACCAATGTCCGGCATGTCTTCCGCCTCGGTGACCGGATAGCCGAGCAGGGTCGAGGTGCCGCCCTCGCTTAAAGACGGCTGCCAGAGATAATTGCCGTCGGCATCCTTGAAGCGCCGCACCGCCGAGACCGTGCGCCGGTTCATCACGAAACGCCCCGCCGCGCGATAGCCGGTCTTGGGGGCATAAATCAGATCGATCAGCGCATCGGCCGGATCGCCGGCATCGAATGCGCCATCGGTGCCGGTCGGCACATAGCCGATCTCGCCCCAGGCTTCGGTACCATCGAGCGCCTTGGTATAGCTGAGAAACCCTTTGGGCTTGTCCGCCCCATCGCCCGATACAAACGCCGCGCTCTCCTGTACCGCGAACACATCGCGCACTTCTTCCGCCAGCCATTGATCGACGTCGACCATCGCATCATCGAGCAATTGCTGCGTTGCCGCCGGCATGGCGTAAAGCTCGGCGCAGGGGAAATCCAAGAGATCCAGGCTCGGCGCACCGGTCTGTGGCCGCGCCGCCGTCTCCGCGACCCAGCCCGATGCGGCACCGCCGCGCGAGACCGGTTTGCGGAACACCGATGCCGACGTCTGGCGCACCGAAGCGATGGCGCGGATGGGCGAGGCTTCGATCAGGAGCCGGTCAATGCGCGCCTCGGTCTCGGCCGGGACGACATAGCCGCCATCGGCATTGGATCCCGCCGAGAGCGACTTGGCCTCCGCCAGCCCGGCCAGATCACCACGCCGCATATAGCGCGACCAGGCGGCGTCCTCCGCCGTGCCGTTTGTCCCCGACAGGCCGGGCCGTGCTTCGCCGAGCAAAAGCCGGTCGAGCACGGATTTCTGGCCGGTCAGCGCCGCGTCGATCCGCGCGACTTTCTCGTCGAGCAAAATATCGGCAGAGGCTTTGGCCTCGATCTCGCCGAGGCGCTGGTCATTGGCCTGTTTGAAGGCCTCGAAGGCAGCGAGCACTTCGCCGAGCGCGGCCCGGGTTTCGCCGGTAACCGGGCTCATCTTGGTTTCCTTGGTCATGATGATCCTTGTGTCTCAGGCCGCGATGGCCGGTTGGGGAAGAAGCCGCAGACGGGCCTGCGGCAGCATCGGGAAGGTCACGATCGAGACCTCCCACAGATCCAGTTCAATCAGCTCGCGCCCCTGCGGGGAGCGGCCGGAAAAGCGTTTGGTGCGAAAGCCGATCGACAGGCCATCAATCGCGCCGGAGCGCACCAGCGACAGCGCCGTGCGCCCGCGTGGCCCTTCGGCCAGCAGCTCGCCGCGCACATAAAGCCCGCGCCGGTCCTCACGCAGCTCACGCCAGACACCGACCGGCTCGGAGGCCTCGTGCTGGAACAGCATCGGCACGTTTTGGCGATGACGCAGGCTGGCCGCGAACGCGCCGCGGCGCACGACATCGCCAGCCAGATCAGCGAGATCAAACACACTGGCATGACCCTCGATCAGCAGGGTTTGGGGCATGGTGGGCCTCGTTATGTTTTTCAAACAAAAGCGCCTTCTCCCGGAGGAGCGCGCAGCGCGAATTCCGGGATCTGCCAGAGGGCGGAGATTTCTCTCAAAGCTCCGGCAGGCCCCGGAATGAATCCGGGGGAAGGTGGTTTCTGGTTTTCCGTAGAGACGGAGAGGGCAAGCCCCCCCTATTCCTCCATCCGCCGCTCAATCCGCACCAGGCTCTCGCGCGCCAAGCGCATCTCCGCCTCCAGCCCGGCCATGCGTTCCGCCAACGCACTCTGGCGGGCATTATCGCGTTCGAGCTGATCGAGGCGTTCGCCGACGCGGCCGAACCAGACCAGGGCGCCGGAGGTTTGCAGCACCAGCGCCAGCACGACGCCGAGCGTCACCTGGCGCTGCAGATGCCAGTCGCGCATCTCGCTCATTGTTCCAGCTCCTTCAGTCCGGGCACGCCGCTCTCATCGGCCTCGATGGTGAGGTCCGGCCCGAACCAGGGCCGCAGCCAGACGGCCAAAGCGCGCGCCATTTTGCGGCTCAGCGGCGAGACGGTCTGGCGCCAGAAGGCCAGATTGGCCTCACGGTAATTGGCGTAGGTATTGTCGCCCGGCAGACCGAGCAAAAGCGGCGGCACGCCGAAGGCGAGCGCGATCTCGCGCGCCGCTTCGCGCCGCGCTTGGGTGAAATCCATATCCGCCGGTGACAGCGCCATCGGCTTCCAGTCGAGCCCGCCTTCGAGCAGCATCGGCCGGCCGGCATTGGCGGGCCCGGCATGGCTCTCGGCGAGCTCGTGCTTGAGACGGTCGAACTGGTCCTCGCTCATCCGGCCATCGCCGCCATTGAAGACCAGCGCGCCCGACGGCCGCGCCGCATTGTCGAGCAAGGCCTTGGCCCATTCACCGCCGGCATTGTGCAGATCGAGCGCGCGCGCCGCCGCCTGGATCGGGGAGAGGCCGTAATAATCATCACCGGGGTGAAACAGCTTGATGTGGAAAACCGGCGAGCGGCCAGTGGCCCGGTCGCGCTCAAACAGGCGTTTTCGGCCATCGACTGCATATTCCCAGCCCTGCGGCCAGCCATGTGGACCGGGCAGTACACGCAGGCGATCCGGGCGCAAAACGAACAGTTCGCGCGGCTCACCCTCAAGGCTCGCCAATTCGAGATAGGCATTTCCAGCCAGCTGTAGAAAACCCTGAAAACTTTCCCACAACTCGGGTCCGGACTGGTCCGGATTGGGGTGATCGATCAGTTTTTGCGCCCTGGGGTCCGACGCCTTGAGCGGCACCGCTGCCGCCGCCTCGGCGATCAACCGCACACAGCGATGCACGATCGCATTGCGCTCATACCCCTCACGCATCAACGCCGGAATATCGCGCGGCGACCACAGCGCTCGGCTGGCAAACTGAAGGGCCACCAACCCTGGCGGCACGACCGCCTTCGCCTCGCGGCCCATCAGCCGGCTGAACCAGTTGGACATGGGGGGCTCCTTTTCGGATGGATTGAAATTCTCAACACTCAACCCTTTTCCCCCGGCCTTGTGCCGGGGCCTGCCTGAGGGTGGAGATTTTTCTCAAAGCTCCGGCAGACCCCGGAATGAATCCGGGGGAAGGTGATAGTTTTGGAGAAGGTGAGCTCTTGAATTTGAGTTTTTGGTTTGAGCGCTTGGACGCTAAAGCCGCCGCAGCCTCGGCCCCGCCCGCGTCTCCAGCAAAAGATCCGTCACGGCCCAGACCAGCGCATCGACCCGGTCGGGGCTGCCAGGTCCGCCGCCAGGCGCACCGAAGGCACACATCTGATCCTCCAGGGCCGCAAAATGGCCGGTATGAAAAACGCGGCCCGCCGCATAGAGCGCCGCGACCGGCTCGGCGCGGACATGTTTTCCACGGCTGGCATGAACCAGCCGCACCGGCAATCCGCTCGACGCCGCCTGCAGCACCGACCTCACCATCTCGCCGCCCTGATTGGCCTCGGCGACCAGGCCATCGGCGGCAAAGGCCTCGAAACTCTCCGCCACGACGCGGGCCCAATCGGCCGGCATGGCGGGACCAAAAGAGCGGTCGGCCAGCACATAAGCGCGCCGCGAAGCGCCCTCGCCGGCCGCGCCGGCAACCACGATGCCGCACTCATCCGAGCGCGGCCCACCGGTGGCCGGTGGATCAACCGCGACGATGATGCGGTCGAGCTCAGGCGCGGCAACGACAATCGCGGCCTCGATATCGGCCCGGCGCCACAGCGCCCCGGCCGGATCATCGATCAACAGGCCTTCAATCTCCTGGCGCCCCAGAACCGAGCCGCCATAGGCCGCCTGCATCGCGGCGAGAAAGCCCGGTGCCAGATTGGCGGCATTGCTCGAGGTCGGTTGATGCGTCGCCACCACGCCCTCAGCCTTCATCAGGGCCTTGAGCGCCGGGATCGGCCGCGGCGTCGTCGACAGCACCAGGCGCGGCTTATCGCCAAGCCGCAGCCCCATGCGCAGGGTATCGAGCGTCTTTTGCGGTTCAGCCCAGGCGGCAAATTCATCGCCCCAGCCAATCTCGAATTGTGGCCCGCGCAGCCCGTCCGGATCCTCGGCGGAAAACGCATAGCCTTCCGCCCCGTTGGGCCAGATCAACCGCTTGCGCGAGACTTCATAGCGCGGCCGCTCGCTCTCCAGCCCGATCCGCGCCAGCCCCGAAGGCCCGTCAATCATCACCTCGCGCACATCATTGAAAGTCGGCCCCACGAGCGCGATGCGCCGCACGCCGGCCTTCACCTGGGCCCGCACCCATTCAGCGCCAGCGCGTGTCTTGCCCGCACCGCGCCCGCCAAGGAAAAGCCAGATCAGCCAATCGCCGGGCGGCGGGAGTTGGGCGGGCGTGCCGGTGCCGTGAAAGTCACTCGCGAGTTCGAGCAGCTGACTTTCCGTCGCCGCTTCCAGCATCAGAACCTTCTGCTCGGGCGGGCAGTTCAGGAATGTATCGACGTCGAAGATCGGCGCGCAGCAATTCGACTTCGGCATCGCTCAACTTCGCCTCCTTGTTCTCGCCAGGCGTGGCGGCATTTCGGGTTTCCATCTGTGCAATCCTTTCCTCGCGTTCGGCGCGGCGCAGGGCGGTATAGGCATTGGCCAGTTTGACCGCCTTGGCCGGATCGCCGATCAGATATTCGGTCTCAGCCTCCAGCCGTCGTCGCCGCAACGCCGCCTCACGAATTTTTTCGCGTTTGGCCGCGCCCATCGCGCGCCACTCACCGGCCCGCGCATTGACCCGCGACACCGACACCTCCATCAGCGCCGCAACCACCGCCGCCGTCTTCCCGCCCTCACGCAGCAGAAGGTAGGGATACCAGTCCGGCAGATCGCGGCGCCTCTGTGGGGCCTTTTCCGTCGGTTCGTCTGGCTCGGTTTTTTCGGGTTCTTGGGTCATGCCGAATATTAGGCGGCTGACTGTTCCGGTCGGATTGTTTGTGGGTTTGGCGGCGTTAGCGCCTGCCGGCATTGGGGAAATTATTCGCGGCGGCGTGGATAGGCGGGAGGTTATCCCCGCAATTGGGGTGGTTTCGGCGGTGGCGGGTGGGAAATGGCGACGTTTCTTGGCCAATACCCCCCACAACCCACACAACATCTTCCCCCGGAGGAGCGCGTAGCGCGAATTCCGGGGTCTGCTGTGGGTGAGGGCGCGAGCTCGATTCCTCTCCGGCAGACCCCGGAATGAATCCGGGGGAAGATGTAATGATGGTTGGGCGTGCATTTTCTCCCAGTGGGGGAAATCACGCATTTCAATAAAGTTGAGCGTGAAACAAATCACAACCTGTGATACTATTCTCGCATGCAAACACCGGAAGCCGTTTACATCATGGCCAGCCGCCCGCGCGGCGCGCTCTATGTCGGGCGCAGCAAGAATCTGGTCTGGCGCGTCTGGCAGCACCGCACCGGCGCCATCCCCGGCCACACCCGCCGCTACAACATCAAACAGCTGGTCTATTTCGAATACCAGGACAATTGGGAAGCCGCCTGGGCGCGCGAGCATCAACTCAAGCGTTATCGTCGCGAGTGGAAATTCAATCTGATCGAAGCCGGCAATCCCGGCTGGAAAGATTTATGGTTCCAGATCACCGAAGATGAAGCGATACCATTGCCGCCGCCTTATGGGGTGTGAGCGATGCGCACGATTTCGGCGTCTGAAAGCTCCCGCCTTCTCCACAACACCTCTTCCCCAACAACACCTCTTCCCCCGGATTTATTCCGGGGCCTGCCAGAGGGAAATCCAGCCAGACTCCCTAACGATGGCAGACCCCGGAAGTCGCGCTGCGCGCTCCTCCGGGGGAAGATACTGTGTGTTTTTGGGAGATAGGCGGACGTTGTTTTGGTTGGGATATGGAAACCGACGACTCAGCGCGACGCCCGCAAGAAAATCCATCCCCACCAACAACACCTCTTCCCCCGGACTTGTTCCGGGGCCTGCTGAGGTTCCCAGTGCAAGCTCATTTCCCCTCCGGCAGGCCCCGGAATAAATCCGGGGGAAGAGGAAACTATTTTGGAAAGGTGATGAGAGAGTGAGAAGAGCAGAACCTACTCCTCCTCATCCCCCTCACCCGGCCATTCCACAATCCGGTCTTCCCAGTCCTCCGGATCGACATCATCCTCGGAGATCACCTGGTTCCTGATCGACATGCCAGCCTTGTGGACGCTCATCGGGTCGCCGGAGACCAGGGGGTGCCAGTCATAGAGGTCCTTGCCTTCGCCGATCAGGCGGTAGGCGCAGGTTTGGGGCATCCATTCCAATTCGGTGACGTTTTTCGGGGTGAGGATGACGCAGTCGGGGACGCGGGCTTTGCGGTTGGTGTAGTCGCCGCAGCGGCAGGTGTCGGCGTTGAACAGGCGGCAGGTGACGTCGGTGTGCAGGCGCAGGCCTGAGTCTTCGTCTTCGAGCTGGATCAGGCAGCATTTGCCGCAGCCATCGCAGAGCGACTCCCATTCGGGCTTGCTCAATTGCGACAATGTTTTCGTTTTCCAGAAGGGCTGTGTCATGTCTGTCGCCTGAATTTGGCCCATTTGTGCGGGCCTAGAGTTTGCTGCGGACCTGCGCGTTACGGCGGGTCCGGATTTCGGGTGGCTATAGCATGTTCAACGAGCCGTATCGCGCCGATCACATGATGGAGCGCCAGCAGCGACAGCGGCGCACGCTCATCATCGGTGCCAGCGTGACTGTTGTCAGCCTGCTCGGCATGCTGATCGCGGCGGCATTGGTGTGGAATTGGGCGTTTCACGACCTGCCACCGGCGCCGGGCTCGGCGGCGGAGCTGTGGTCGGTGCGGCTGGAGCCTTCGGTGACCGTGCTGGACACCCATGGCGATGTCCTCGCCGTGCGGGGGCCGCTTTATGCGCGCGCCGTGTCGCTCGATGCCTTGCCAGCTTACGTGCCGCAGGCCTTCCTGGCGATCGAGGATCAACGCTTTTACGAGCATGACGGTGTCGATTATCGCGGCGTGGTGCGAGCCCTGTCGGTCAATCTTCGCGCCGGACATTCGGTGCAGGGTGGCTCGACGATCACCATGCAGCTGGTCAAGAATCTGATCCTGACCCCGGAGCGGACCTTGCGGCGCAAGCTGCAGGAAATCCGCCTCGCCTGGTCGCTGGAAGAAAACCTCACCAAGACCGAGATCCTCGAGCTCTATCTCAACCGGATCTATCTCGGCGCCCGTGCCTTCGGCGTCGAAGCGGCGGCGCATCGCTATTTCTCCAAACCGGCGACTGATCTGACCCTGGCCGAAGCGGCGATGCTGGCGGCCTTGCCCAAGGCGCCGTCGCGGCTTGATCCGACCGTCAATCTGGTCGCCGCCCAAGCGCGCGCCGAACAGGTGCTGGCCGCGATGCTCGAGGCCGGTTTCATCACCGAGGAAGAACGCGCCGAGGCGGTCGCCAATCCGGGCGTGCCGGTGCCGGCCAGTCTCGATCCGCAGGCCGGTGTGACCTGGGGCTATGTGTTTGATTATGCGGTGCTGGAAGCGGCCCGGCTCTTGCCCGACGATGTACCCGATCTGGTGATCCGCACCACGATCGATCCGGCGCTGACCCTGGCGGCCCGCGACGCTATTGCCGGCGTGCTCGATAGCGATGGCGCCGCGGTCAATGCCAGCGAGGCGGCGATTGTTTTGCTGGCACCGGATGGGGCGATCCGTGCCTTTGCCGGCGGGCGCGACTATCTGGTCAGCCAGTTCAACCGCGCCATCCAGGCCCAGCGCCAGCCCGGCTCGGCCTTCAAACCGGTCGTGTTCACGGCAGCGCTCGAAGCGGGCTACGACCCCTCATCGGCGGTATGGGACGAGCCGGTCGATCTGGACGGCTGGGAGCCCGAGAATTTCTCCGGCGGCTATCGCGGTCTGGTGACGCTGCAGGAAGCACTGCGCCGCTCGATCAATACCGTCGCGGTTCAGGTCGCCGATGATGTTGGCCTGCCCCATATTGTCGAGACCGGTCACCGGCTTGGCATCGCCTCGCCGCTGCCGGAACTGCCCGCCATCGCGCTCGGGGCGGCCGAGGTCAATTTGCTGGAATTAACGGCGGTCTATTCGGTGTTTCCGCGCGATGGCCAGCGCTTCGATCCCTGGTTCATCGAGAGCATCGCCAATTCACGCGGCGAGGTCTTGTATGAGCACCCCGCCATCGCCGCGCCGCAGGTCATCACCCCGGCGATTGCGCGCTCGATGTCCACGATGCTGCAGGATGTGGTAATATCCGGCACCGGTCACCGCGCCGCCCTGGCCGGCGGCCGCCGCGCCGGTGGCAAGACCGGCACCAGCCAGTCCTTCCGCGACGCCTGGTTCATCGGTTTCACCGCCGACTACACCGCCGGCGTCTGGGTCGGCAATGATGATGACAGCCCGATGCGCAATGTCACCGGCGGCGGCCTGCCGGCGACAATCTGGCAGCACTACATGACACAGGTGCATCAAGGCATCCCGGTCCACGCGCTCAGCGCTCCGGCACCACGCGCGCGCTCGGAACGTGAAGAGCGGCTGGCGGCGTTTTATTCCGAACTGTCGGGCGCTTTCGACGATCTGCTCGCCGACGCATCATCCGGCGGCGGCGCTTCCAGGGATCGCTGAACCAGCGCCGTCAGCGCCGCAATCTCACCGCGCAGGCCCGCGATCTCGCTTTGCAGCTCGACCACGTCCTCACCGACCTCAACATCACGTTGTTCGTCCGCGTCGAAGTGTTTTGACTGTAAACTGTCGACGATGATGGCGATGAAGAGGTTGAGGATGGCGAAACTGGTCAGCACGATGAAGACAAGGAAAAACGCCCAAGCCCAGGGATGGAATTCCATCACCGGCAAAGCGAGATCCGCCGCCCAGCCCTCCAGCGTCATCACCTGGAACAGCGAAAACGCGCTATCGCCCAACGTGCCGAACCGGTCCGGATTGGTCACGGCGAACAGCTTGGTCGCCATCACGGAGGAGACGTAGAACATCAGGGCGAGCACCGCGATCACCGCGCCCATGCCGGGAATTGCGTTGAGCAGGGCTTCGACCACCTTGCGCATTTGCGGCATCACCGAGAACAGGCGGAAAGCGCGCAAAATGCGCAGCGAGCGCAAAACCGAAAAACTGCCCGCCATCGGCACGACCGAGACGAGGATCACGATCAGGTCGAACCAGTTCCAGCCGGAGGTGAAAAAACGCAAACGATAGGCGATCAGCTTCAACGCCAGCTCAATGAGGAAGATCGCGATCACGATCTGGTCGATCAGCGGCAGGATATCGGTAAACCAGGGCGGATCGAACGGCAGGGTAACGAGACCCAGCGCGAGCGCATTGATCAGGATCACCGCCATGATCGAATTGCGAAACGCCGCGCTCTCGACAAAGGCGGTCAACCGCGCCGTTATCCCGTTTTCTGTACTTGTCATGGGGCCCCCGTCACCGCCTGCTTCCTAACCCCAGAGAGCAGCAAGTCAACGTCGATTTGAGCCGCTTGGCGCTGCGGCTGCATCACGCCAAGCGGTGTATTACACACGAAAATACGGTCGGCGCATAAAAAATGAGCGCCGCCGATTGCGAAACCGGGCCACGTCAATCTGGTTGTCCCGGCGCACCAAAATCTCACAACTCACTCTTTTCACTGCGCTTTTATTGCCAACCCCCAGCGCAGCCGATTTTTCTGCACACGAGACCCGGCGACATCCCGCCGCAGCCCGAGCGGAAAAAAGCCCAGCTTTAGCCGGACCTTAAGGACGAGCTGCGCCCACTGGACGCTCTTGAGTAGCAGGAAATTTTTATGCCCATTGAACGGTTGCATTACCCAGACCGTCGGTCCGCCAAACTTTTGACGGTGACCGGGGATATCGACCGTGAATTGGCGATCGCCTTCCGGCCCGTCGTGCGGGGATTCCTGCTGGCGATGTCATTGTATTATACGTTGCTCAGCTTGTCCTATATTGTCTTTCCACCGCACCACTATCCGTTTTGGGAACATTCCACCATGCTGGGCCTGATCGGGTCCTCAGCGGTGTCCGGCTGGATAATGTACCGGGCCAGCCGTCACACCTGCCGCAAGCTGTCGATCGAGTTGTACACCATCGCCGCCAGCGCGATCGTGCTGACCAATATTGCCGTGCATATGTCTTTCCGTTTCCAGCCGGAAAACCTGATCTACTTCATCCTGGCGATGCCGACTTTCGCCGCCTCCTGCATCAGCATGCGGACCATGATTCCCATCGTCGCGATCACGCTCGCAACGATGATGGGCTTCATCGCCACCTATGCTCCTGACATGCTGGTCCAGTATCTGTTCCTCGCCGTTGCGGCCGGCATCGCCGCGACCGGCATGGCAAACCTGATGCGCGGAACCGTGTTTCGCGCCGTCCAGGCCCGTATGGAGTCAGACCAACACCGGGCGAAGGCCGAGAGCTTGGCGGCCAAGGCCGAAGAGCTGACGCGCCAGACTCGCGAACTTGCCGAACGCGATCACCTGACAGGGCTGGCCAACAGATTTAGCTTTTTCAACAGTTTCGGAACCGCACTTGCCAGGCGGCGGTCGACCGATTCGGAAAGTGTGCTCGCCTTGATCGATCTGGACGGGTTCAAGCCGGTCAATGATGCCTATGGTCATTCCGTTGGCGATCAGTTGCTGGGCGAAGTCGGTCGGCGGCTCACCGCCATTGCCCCGCGTCAGAGCATACTCGCCCGCCTCGGCGGCGATGAATTTGCCATCCTGGTTCGCCGCAACCGCCTCACAACCAGCGTCGAGTCCTTCGGCCAGAGCCTGTGTAAAAATCTCAGCGAGCCCTACGCCATCAATGCCATCCGGGCCAATATTACCGCCTCGATCGGGCTGGTCGTCTGCGACCGCCCCGACCTCTCGATCCGGCAATTGATGGAACGCGGCGATTTCGCCCTGACCTCGGCCAAGCAGACAACGCGCGGCGAGGCTGTCGTATTCGGCTCACACCATGAGACCGACATGCTCAGCGCCGGGCGGATCGACCAAGCCCTGCGCGCCTGCCCGCTCGAGTCCGAACTGCGGGTCGTTTTCCAGCCGCAATACGATCTGGAGCTGGGCCGCACCTACGGGTTTGAGGCGCTCGGCCGCTGGAACAGCTCGGTTCTTGGCCCGGTCAGTCCAGACTCTTTCATCAAAGCCGCCGAAGCGTCCGGACTGATCCGGAAAATCACCCAAATTCTGCTTCGCAAAACACTGGACGCCTTCAAGGCTTGGCCCGGCGAACTGAGTGTATCGTTTAACCTGTCCGGTCATGATTTAATGTCGCCGGTCGCGGTCGACGAAATTCTGGATTTGGTAAAGCGGAGCGGGATCGAGCCGGCGCGGATCGAATTCGAGATCACAGAGACGGTCATGATGACCGATATCGACCAAGCGCGCCGCTCGATCGAGCGCATTTCGGCGCTCGGCTGCAAGCTGGCGCTCGATGATTTCGGCTCCGGCCATTCCAGTTTCAGCTATCTGCACCAGCTGCCGGTCAGCAAAATCAAAATCGACCGATCCTTTGTCACTCCCCTGCTGAAGGACGCCTCGGCGAGCAAGATCGTCAGGACAATCATCAATCTCGGTCACTCTCTCGATCTGGATTGTGTTGTTGAGGGCGTCGAAACCCAAGCCGAACTCAATCTACTCAAGGACATGCAGGCACGGTATATTCAGGGTTATATTTTCGGCAAGCCGATGGAGGCCGATCTTGTGGCGCCTTATCTGGACGCCGAAGCGCGCGGCGTGGAAAAATTCGACCCGGTCCGGCCAGCAAGCTCGACGATAGCAAAATTTCCGGCCCGCCGTCGCTGAGCCGAACATCGGCACGGGTCGCGGCCCGCTGGACAGCAAGCATTTGTTAGCCCGTCGGCCGCACACTCCAGTCATGCTGACCCGTCTCGCCTTCGCTGGATTTCTCGCCCTTTGCATCCCCGCCACAGCACCGGCGCAGAGCGGTGACGTCTTGACCGGCTGGACGCGCACCGGCTCGGTATATCAACGCATCAGCCTGATCCAGGGAACGCCGGCCATGTGTGCCGCGCTCTGCGATGAAGACGGCCAATGCCGGTCCTGGGCCTTCACGCCGGCCGGGCTGGACGATGTCGATAGCCGCTGCGCCCTGCTGGCCTCGACACCGACGCCCAGACCCGCCCCACAACGCGTAACTGGCCTGGCGAGCGATATCGCAACCCGGATCGAGGCCGCGGCCGAACGCCCTCCAAGCCCGCGCGAAATTACCGCGCTGCGAGCGACATTGCCCGGACCTCACTGAGTTTCACCGCCGACCCGGCGCAATTTGATCAGTCTCGGACAGGAAATTTTTACCTGCCGCTGGCATGATCGCCTCTGACCACCCGCCAACGAGACCTTGGGGAATGCCTTCATGGCCGTAATCAGCAAGCTGAGCAGCCTCCTCGACCTGGCCAAGGAGCGGTCGAGCGATCGCCGGCGGACCCTGTTGCGCGAAGTCACGGACATGTTTTTCGACGAAGCTCCGGAGCGCGAAAGCGCGTTGTCGCAGGAATTCGATTGCGTTCTCAGCACCCTTGCCGAGCAAACGGCGCAGGGCGCCCGCGCCGAACTCGCCGAACGTTTCGCCGATGCCCCGCACGCACCCGCCGGCATGCTGCTCCAGCTGGCACGCGATGCGATTGAGGTCGCCGCGCCGATCCTCGCGCGCTCGACCGCGCTGAGTGAGGCCGACCTGCTATCGATTGCCGAACTGGGTGCCCAACCTCAACTCAAGGCGATCTCGCGGCGCGAACTGGTTTCCGAACGCCTGTCCGATACGATCGTGCGTCGCGGCGATGACGAGACAATCGCGGTGCTGATCCGCAATGATGGTGCCCAGCTATCGCGCAAAACTTTCGAGACCGTCACAGAACGCGCCGAACAATCCAAAGTCCTGCGAGCCCCGATCGTCAAACGCAAGGACACGCCAGCCGATCTGCTCGGCGATCTGATGTTGACGGTCGAGAACCATTTGCGCGACCATATTCTGGAACGGTTCGAAGGCATGGAGCCCGCCCTGGTGGAGCAGGCCCTGGCGGCCTCACACGCGCGCCTGGGCGAGCGTATAAGTCAGGACAAGGACCTTGAGGAGGCGCGAAAATACGTCCGCGCCATGGCCGTCCGCAAGTTACTCGACGGCGCTCTGCTGGCCCGCTTGCTGCGCGAACGCGCGATGACCAAGTTCCAAGTCGCCTTCGCCGAACTGACCAATGTTGACCTGGTGGCAGCACGCCGCGCCATCGAACAGGACTGCATCGACCCGCTGGCCCTGATCTGCCGCTCGGCCGGGTTCGACAAGGCCCTGTTCGTCACCCTCGCCGTTCTCCGCAGCACTGCCACCGAGGACGCGTTCCGCGACGCCAAGGATCTGGGTCTGCTCTATGACCGCATCACGGTCGAAGACGCCGCCCGCGCGATGCGCTTTTGGCGCATGCGCCGTGATGTCGCCGCCTGAGAGCGGGACGCCGGCGCAGCCTGTCCCTGCAGGAGCAATTCCCGTCACGTGCTAGGCTGATGCCTTACAGTGAAAGGACTTGCCCGCATGACACAATCCCTCGACCGGTTTTTCGCTCTCAATGACGCCTTGCGCACCAGCACACCGCGCCCCGACCGTCAGGCTGCCGCCTTCGCGGCCGTCGTGCACGCCCATGGGTCCGGTGATGTCGGCTCGCTCGTCGCCGCGACGAAGGCGCGCCATGAGGCTTTGAAATCGGCACTGGGCGGCTTTCAGGCACCCAGCGGAGCGATGCGCTGGGTCTATGCCGCGATGCTGGCGGCCCACACTGTCGAGGTCAGCCATTTTATGGGCGCCCGCGCAGCCTTGCGCGACGAGCGTGCGGCATCGAAGACCGGCGCTTTGCATGCCGGCGGATCGCGCGCCGCCCTTCTCCTCAGCCTCGGCGAGGCTGGCCCACAAACAGTGCGGGCTTTCTTCGAGATGAAACGGGCCTTGCGGCCACCTTGGTGGCGTTCAGACGATGCGATCACGGACACTTTCGCCGCCGCTCAGGTCCTTGCCGGCACCCGTCCTGACGCGGTCAGGGCCGCACGTGAGCACGCCGAAGCCATTTTCGCGTCCGACCGCCGCGCCCGTGACCATCGCCGCGAGGGCGCCCGGCAGTGCGTCCTGCTCGAACAGGCACCGGAAATGGTCTTGGCCCGCTTCAACGCACTTGAGGACGCTCGCCGCGCCGACCGCTATTTGCGCAGGCGCAGTGATCGCTCACTGACGATGGAATGGGCCGCCTCCGGCCGGTCTCCTGCCGATCTGGCCGAGATTGGCCAGATCGAGAAGACGATGCCGAACCATCTGACATCGATGGGCTTTTGCCGCACCCGGCTGGCAAGCCTGATCGCTTTCGACGATTATGGCCAGGACCCTGCCCGCAGCGCCAGCGCGCTCGCCGCAGTGATCGCCGCCCAAGCCGCCATGATGGCCGCGATCGCGGCCAGTACGGTCGCAACCACCTCGGCGGTCAGCAGTTAGGCGGGGTCCGCCGTCAGCTCTGATCAGTGGCTGTCGGCGGCGAAAACAGCTCGGCGCCCTGCTCGAGATAGATTGAGCTGGACGGGAAGGCGAAGCCGCTTCCGGCCTCCTCAACGATCTGCTTGATCGTGAAGGCGAGATCTTCCTTCAGCGCCAGCCATTCGCCCCAATTGGTGGTCTTGGTGAAGCAATACAGCATGAAATCAATCGAGGACGGGCCGAAGCTGTCGACGCGCATGAAGGTCGAGACCTCGGGCGCCTGGGCATAATCGGGATGGGTGGTGACATAATCCAGCACGCGGTCGCGTATGGTCTTGAGCTGCTCGACCGTGGTGTCGTAGCGCACGCCGATAATCCAATAGGTGCGGCGATGGGACATGCGGGAAAAATTCGTCACCGCTTGGTCGGACAATTTTGAATTGGGCACATAGACCGGCCCCTTGTCGAAGCGGCGCACCACGGTTGAGCGGAAATTGATCTCCTCGACCGTCCCTTCGACGACACCATCGACCTTGATCCAGTCGCCGGGCAGAAAGCGCTTCTCCGCCAGGATCAGGAGGCCGGCGATCAGATTTTTGAACAGGTCCTGCGCCCCCAATCCGACCGCGACGCCGAACAGGCCAAGTCCGGCAATAATGCCACCAACCGGGATATCCCAGATCTGCAGCACAGCCGCTGCGCCGATGATGATGAACAGGATCCGCATCGCCTTCGACAGCCAGTCGAGCATCACCGGGGTCAACGCATTTTCCAGCGCTCGCATCAAATGAATGACGGGATCGACGGCATTATGCAGAGTCCAGAAAATCCCGATCGCGACCAGAGAGGGGATGATCCGGTCGGCCTCGGACAGGGCGGTGCCGCCGGTTCCGGCCTCAAGGATTTGAATTGCAAAGAAAAGCGAGACGATGATTGGCAAAAGCTTCATCGGCCCGGCGAGCGCTTCAATAACGGCATCATCGATGCCGTTTTTCGTCTTGAGCGCCATGCGCTTGAGCACGGCAAGGAGTGTCCTCGCGAGCACAGAGCGCAGTGTAATCCCGAGCAGGATGATGATCGTGGCGCTCACACCATGCCCAACGCTGACGCCAAGGAAGGAGGTCTGCCAGACCGTGACAGCCTGCGCCCATAATTCGCCGGACTGGGCGAGAAATCCGTTATCGGCCTGGATGATCATCACGAAGCCCGCTCCCTGACGCGATGGAATTTCAGCTCGGGAAACTTCTCCTCCGAGTAAGAGACTTCCCAATTGCTCTTCGCCAAAAAGACCGGATTGCCGTCGATATCGACCGCCATGGCGGATTTGTGCCGGTCAGCGAAGGCTTCCAGTGCTTCTTCAGTGCCGCCCAGCCAGCGCGCGGTCTCATAGGGAGCCGCCTCGAAAGCGACCTCGAGCCCATATTCCGCCGCGACACGTTCACGCATCACGTCGATCTGCAGCGACCCGACCGCGCCGACGATAAAATCGCCGCCGAGTACAGGGCGGAACAGTTGGGTGACGCCCTCCTCAGCCAAGCTCTCGAGCGCTTTCTTGAGATGTTTCGCCTTGAGCGGATCGGCCAAACGGGCCCGGCGCAGGATTTCCGGCGCGAAATTCGGGATGCCGGAAAACCGCATCCGGCCACTCTCGGACAGGCTGTCGCCGACGCGCAATGTGCCGTGATTGGGAACGCCCATCACATCGCCGGCGAAGGCTTCATCGGCGATCTCGCGGTCCTGGGCGAAGAACAGGATCGGCGAGGAGACGGTCAGCTGTTTGCCGGCTTCCGTCTTCAACTTCATGCCGCGGCGGAACTTGCCCGAACACAGGCGTACGAAGGCGACGCGGTCGCGGTGATTGGCGTCCATATTCGCCTGCACCTTGAACACAAAGCCGGCAACTTCCTTGTCGCCGGGCTGGACGAAGGTCTGCTCGCCATTGATCTGCACCTTCATCGGAGCGGGTCCGGGGATCTTGTCGGCCAGCCCGTCGAGCAATTCGCGCACGCCGAAGCCGCGCAGCGCCGAGCCGAAGAAAACCGGTGTCATATGCCCTTCCAGAAAACTCTGCGGATTGAAGGCCGGGCAAAGTTCGCGCGCCACTTCAGCGCCATCTCGGGCCTCCTCGATTTCCGCCTCGGACAGGAGTTCCCGGATCTCGGGACCATCCAGCGCCAGACGTTCGGACGCCGCTTCGCGGTCATGCTCGACGCCGGGGCGCTGATACAGCACCAATTCATCCGTGCTCAGATCGACCACGCCCTTGAAACGCTGGCCCGAACCGACGGGCCATTGCATTGGCACCGCATCGAGCGCCAGCTTGTCCTGGATGTCCTGCAGCAGATCGATCGGATCGAGCGCTTCGCGGTCCATCTTGTTGATCAGGGTGACGATCGGAATGTCGCGCAGGCGGCATACCTCGACCAGTTTCAGCGTGCGCGGCTCAACACCCTTGGCAGCATCGAGCACCATGATGGCGCTGTCGGCAGCGGTTAGCGTGCGATAGGTATCCTCGGAGAAATCTTCGTGGCCAGGCGTATCGAGCAGATTGAACAACAGGCCGCGATGTTCAAACGTCATCACCGAAGCGGAGACGGAAATACCGCGCTCCTGTTCGATCTTCATCCAGTCCGAACGTGTGCGACGGTTCTCACCGCGCGCCCGCACCTGCCCGGCCATGCGGATCGCGCCAGCGGCCAACAGCATGGTCTCGGTCAGCGTGGTCTTGCCGGCATCGGGATGTGAGATAATGGCGAAGCTGCGGCGACGCGCCCATTCCGGCGCATCAGTCGTCGGAGAAGTCATGAACTGGCCCGCTGAGGATGCAAGCCCCGAATTAGCGCGATCAGTAGGCGCTGTGCAAGTTTTCCGTCACCCGGTTCCAGACTTCCTCATTGATCGTGCCCGGTTCCAGAACTCCCGCATTCTGGTGTTTCCATAGATAGGTCAGAATGAGCAGCGGCACATTGGCGAATCTCAACCCGACATCGTCCGGGCCGTCAGCCCCGTCGGGACGCACCCCAAGCAGGGCGTTGGCACCCGGCGCGCGGTAGGCGATCAGGGCGGCGAGGTGTTTGGTCCGGTCGGGCTTGTTGGTCGCCATCATGGGATCAACATACAGGGCTTCGCGCAGCAGCAAGGTCAGATGGCCGGTGGTCAGGGTCTCGAATTGGGCAGCAGGCAGCGGAATCGTGCCGTCCTTGAGGACAGAGACAATGTCTCCCAGGTCGAAAACGGCTTCGTTGAACAAGAACAACATCGAAGGTCCCCGCAAGTCTCCATAAACCCAATACCCCATCCTGGACGAGGGTCGTTAAGAATCCGCCACCGGTTCAGTTAAAAAGTTGCGCCCTTTCCGGTCTTCGATCTCGACAACCCAGATGTCAGGATCGCCATCGGCGCGGCGTCGGCAATAGGTATCGACCTCCGCCTCGGCGACCCAATCATCGCGAAAGCGGGTCCAGATCCGGTCCCCATTTTCGTCCCGTGCCGGGACAAATAGAGCCGCCTGCCCCGTCAGGTTTGCGACCTTAAGCAGTACGGCGCCCGCATCTTCGTCTCCATGGCGAATCACATAGGCGGACGCCAAGCCTATTTCAGCCCTGCGCAACAAGGCATCGACCCACAATTTCGTCTTCAATTGAATCATTTTCATTGCTGGCCGCTGAATTGCTTAATAACCTGTTAACCGGGTGAGGGAGCGTTCCATGTTAGTAAGAGTTGCGTTAGTTGCGATGGCACTTTGTGCGTCGGCGACGGGTCAGGTGTGGGGTCAGGGGAATCAGGGCGATCCGTCTGACGCCATTGTGGACCAGAATGCTGCAGAAGCCAGCCGGATCGAGGAGCGCACGCTCGCCGATCTCGAAACCGGGATGGACGCCTTCGTCCTCTCGCCCAGCCAGGCTCGAACCCGCATCCGTTTTTACCTTCCGCCCAACACCTACAGCCCGGAAGCCTGGCTCAAACTGGCCGCCCGGCCCGCCAGCGGTAGCTCCAGCGGTCGCATCCAGGTCTCGATCAATGGCGGCGAGGCCATCATCATCCGGCCGCAGCCGCGTTCGCTGGAAGCCCGCTTTGCTCTTTTCTCCGCCGATATCCATCCCGGCGAAAATGTGTTGGAAGTCTCCTATAGTGCCGATAGCGCCACGACAGGCTGGATCGTCGATGCCCGCCGGTCGCAATTGCGCCTGACGCTGGAGCAGGACAGCCCGATCGCCACGCTCGACGAGCTGGAACTCGCGCTCGCCGCCGATTTTGCTGCGCCGCGCCGCATCGCCCTGATCACCGATATCAGCCGCGAGCGGGCAACGCTGGAAAGCCTGGTGGCGCAGGGCGTCGCCCTGAGAGCCGGCAGCGTACCGCTGTTCGGTGGCGATGAAGCCAATGCCGATCTGGTGATCCGGATGGCCGATAATGACCGCCTCAGCGCCAGCGACCGCGCCATATTGCGTTCCGGAGATCGCAGCCAAGGGCCGGAAATCGCCTATGTCACTGGCGATATCCCACGCTTGATCATCACCGGCCGCAATATCGATGAGACCGCCGCCGCCGCCCGCCTGTTCGCCGCGCGCTCGTTTGAAGGTTATGGCCACAGCTTCGTCGCCGCCGACGCGATTACCGCCCAGCGTCTGGGCCGGGCCCAGGTCCGCGATGCGCGCCTGCTCAGCGGCAATGCCGATTTGCGAACCTTTGCCGCTTCCGGCCTCCCCTTTAGCGCCGACCAGGGCTCGCGCACTGCCGTACAATTCACCACCCGCACCCAGGCCGACCGCTATGGCGCCCTCTCCGTGCTCGCGCGCGGCGCGCTCGTCAGCGGCGATGCCTGGCTTTATGCTTGGTATGGCGAAGCCCATGATCAGGCCCCGGCCAATCATAATCTGCTTATCATCGGACCGGGCAGCACCAGTATTGCTGCGCTCAACCGCAATGCGCCGGCCGAATTTAGCGCCGCCATGCGCGCCGCCGAACGCAATCGCGGCCAACGCGGACTGATGCGTCTGGCCGCCGCTGCCTATGCCGAGGACGGCAACCAGCCCGCTGCTCCGAGTGCAGAAGACGGTGCCGGTATCGGCGTTGCCTCGCTATTCCGCGACCCCGACCAGCCAGGCCGCTGGATTGGCGCCCTGACCTCGCCGAACATGGCCTCGTTCGAATTGGCCAGCCGCAGCTTGGCCCGCTCTGACCTCTGGCGTGCGCTGGAAGGCCGCGCGGCGGTCTGGAGTGTTCGCGGCGTCACGGCACTGGACTACAGCGTCTCTGCCCCCAGCCTGCGCGAGCGCGGTCAGGAATTCGCCCTCGACCACACCCGCGATGCCGCCTTCATGCTGTTCGGCATCGCTTTCATCATGTTGATCCGTGGCATCTGGCGCCGCCGTCGCGTTCACGCGTCGTAAAACTTGCCGTGCTAGCCTCATATCCTCTGAAGATCGGGGAATTGAGATGCGTCGTGCCATCCAGGCCATGGCCATGGGCCTGTTTGCCCTTGCCGGAAATGCCCAAGCCCAGAATGCCGATCTGATCTTCGGTGAACGCACGGCAGCGCTGGCGATGGACCAGCATTGCGCCCTGTTCACCGACCGCCAGCGCGCCGCCCTCGAAGCCGCAAGACTGCAAGCGCGCGGGGCGCTACTGCGCAGCGGTATCAGCCCGGCCCAACTGCAAGCCTATGGCGATGAGTTTGCCAATGATGCCGGCGCCCGCGCCTGCGATGCCGAAGAGACACTGGCAATGCGCGCCCGCGTCCTGACCGCCTTTGAAGGCTATTTGCGCGTTCCCAACATGGCCTTTCCGGGCGAGACCTACTCCTGGACCGCCGACCGACAGATCATCACCGACGAGCCAGTCTGGGCTCTGCTCGAAGATACGGGCCGTATCCGCACCGGGATCAGCTCGGTCGATGGCGAACTCCGCTTCACCGTCGCCCTGCCGCGCGGCGGCAACTATATCTCCGCAATCCTGGTGATGCGTGACATCGCGCGCGCACCAAGGCTGTACGATCCGACCATGGGCGGCATGTTTGCCGGTCCCGCCAACGCATCATGGGCCCGCTGGACGCCACCTGACTATGCGCGCAAGCTTGTCTGGGCCAGCGATCAGATGAACGGACCAGCGGCAGACGCCCTCGCCGGCGTGGCACAAGGCCATGTGTTCCGTTTTCCGGTTTCTGTCGTGCAGCAGCTGGCTGCGCTCGACCCGCGCGAAACGGCGCATATCGATTTGATGGACCGCAATGGCGAGCGCATTGCTTCCGAATATTTCGAGATTGGTGATTTTGCCGCGGCGATCGCATTCCTGCGCGCGGCAATCCCGGACGATTCCGAGATTGATCTGCCGGAGAGCTGAGGCGTCGCGCCTCAGGCCGCGCCGGCAGCCAGCGACTGGGAGGCTTCCTGAGCGCGTTCGATTTGCTGGTGCACATCGAGCCGTCGCAGCGTGTCGACCTGGCCCCGGGCCTGTTCCAGCACGGGCAACGTCACGGTGATCGTGGTGCCGACGCCCTTGGCACTGGCAATCGACATTGTGCCCCCATGCAGCCCCGCCAAGGCCCTCACCAGCGACAGACCGAGCCCGGTGCCGCGATTATCAACTTCGCGCGCGCTGGCAGCCTGGCGATAGGGTTGGCCCAACCGTGCGGCTTCCTGCGGATCGATGCCGATACCGCTATCGCCGACGGCGAGGACCAGATCCGGACCGGAGACCCGCACCATCACAACGACGGCGCCGCCCTCTGGCGTGAATTTGACGGCATTCGAGAGCAGGTTGAGCATGATCTGGCGCAAGGCCTTGCGGTCCGCATTGACCAGGATCGGTTGGTCACCTGGTTCGACCGTCAGGCTCAGGCCGGCTTCCTCGGCCTGCAGCCGCATCATCTTGACGCTGAGCCCGACCACTTCGGAAATATCAAAACTCTCGCGCGACAGATCATAGCTGTCGGCCTCGATCTTCGACATGTCGAGCACGTCGCCGATCAATTCCATCAAATGCTGGCCGCTCTCATGGATCAGATCGGCATATTCGGCATAACGCGCCGGCATCGGACCAAACAGGCGCGCCTTCATGACATCGGAAAAACCGATGATCGCATTGAGCGGGGTGCGCAATTCATGACTGACCGAAGCGAGGAATTGCGATTTGGCCCGCGCTTCCTCGAGTGCGCCAGCGCGCGCTTCTTCGGCCTCACGCAGCGCGTCCTCGGTCTCGACGGTGCGATCCCGGGCGATCACTGACACTGAGCCGCCCGTGATCGGACGCGCATCCAGACGGACCCGTTCGGCAATGCCGCGCTCACCACGCACGCTCAATAATTCGCTCAGCGGCCGGGCGGCGGCACGTTTGGCGGCATGCAACAGCTCGGCGCGATCCTCGTCTTCAAAGCCCAGATCGGCCAATGGCAGATTACCCAGGTCACGCGGCAGGCCGGGCGAGAGCTCGCGAACGCCTTGCGAGACGGCCAGAATATTGCCCTCGCCATCGCACGCCAGCAGCGCCGCCGGGGCCGCATCGAAAGCACGGCTGCGGACACGGCCATGTTCGGCCTCGCGGCTCGCCAGATCATTGGCGCGGATCGAACGGATCGCGGCGCAGGCAAATCCGTAGGCGATCACGAGCACTGTACCGAGCACGAAGGGAAGATGATAATCCACCGCCGCTGGCTGTGGCTGGATAAAATCGGTGAGCTGCAGGCCCGCAATGGTCAGAGCGGCAAGCCCGGACATCGCACCAGCCTTCACGATGGCCTCGCGATCACCGTTGGCCGCAGCCATCGCCGGCGCGAGCAGGAAGGCCAGCACGCCCATACCGGTCACACCGCCACCAGAAACCGCAACTGCCGCTGCGAGCGAAGTCCACAGCATCGCCAACACGAAGCGTTCGAACGCGCGATCGAGCCTCGGCTTGAGCACCAGACCGGCAATCGCCGGAAAGGCGACGGCCAGCAGGCCCGCGCTTTTGAGCCAGAGTGGACCGTCCAGGATGGGCCACAGCACAGGGACGGCGGCAGCGACCGTGCCAATCCAGATCAGATTGGCGACAGGGCTGGCCCGATGGGCGATCCAAGCAGCAATATCTCGTTTTGGCGTTTGCATATTTTCCCGTTGCGACTCAGCGCAAACCTCATCTCGCAATCTTTGCCTCGGATGTTAACAAATACTGAATCTTAAACTTTTGTCATTTACGCTTTCGGCTTGGAAAGTCTGCCGCCAATCGATGTATTTCTCCGCTTGGAGACGGGTCACGTCCGGGGCACACTACCCGTTCACAGGGTTACGGAGGCAAAACCCGATGTTGATATCCATTCTTGCTGCGCTGGCATTAACGACGACGCTCGGCAGTGACGATCAGGATGTGGCGGCAGACCAGCCCCCGGTCTTGCAGCTCGAGGCCATTGATGTAGCGCCTGCTGACCCGCTCCGCAGCACCGCCGGCGACTACGCCGCCTATCATGGTGTAGTCGCCGACCTGCGCTCGGCTCCGATCGGGTCCGGCGAAGACCTTGATTCCGCGATGGACCGCTTGACGGCCTTCTATGTCCACGACCGGCTGGTGAGGGCCTGGATCGCCTATACGTCACTGATTGCCGCCCAGCATCCCGAATATCTCGACGATGTCCGTGAACTGGCCGATTATTACGGGGCGCAGGCGGCAATGTCCGGCCTGCTCTACGACCCGACCTATGCGATCAGTTTTACCCACGCCGACACCGCCGAGGCTTCAGTGGTCGATGCGCTCGAGCGCGACAGCGCTGAAATCCGTGAAGTCAGCGATCGCTACCGCGCCGCCGCCTATGATCTGCAATCGACCCGCTGGGCCCTGGCGCGGTCCGGGGATCGCACCGACCGGCTCTCGGCGCTACAACATGCCGGTTCCGGCCCGAGCGTGCCCCTGAGCGACGACTTCCTGCTCTCACTCGATTCCCGGCTGCAGGGCGTCGTGCCCGCCTCAGCACTTTATGATCACCCCGAGATCGCACGCATCGGTGCTTACACCACGCCGCAATTATCCCTCACGATTGGCCAAGCCGCGATCGATCCCGACCGCGACCGCATCGGGCGCATTCTTTCGGTCGCCGCCCTGCAGGCCATCTCCAATGATCCGAGCCAATCGACCGAGCTGATTGACGCCCTGCTCTCCGATCCCGTCGTGGAGCGTTGCCTGACCTGGGCCCGTCTCGATCTGCAGCAATGCGTCGCGGCCGGTCATTTCAAATATGAGGACAGCTTCTGTATCGCTGAACATGCTCTGCTCGATGTCAGCCGTTGCCTTGGCGTCACGGCAGCAACAGGAACGGATTCGGGCGATGGCGGTTAGCGGGCTTCAAACCTTAATGAAAAGTGTATCGATCAGGGACAAGTTCAAATTTTAAACAAAAACCCTGCTCCAGTTTTGCACGCCGTTTCCGCTAATGTCCGGAATCGCGTGCAATAGCTGAAAACCTGACCTAGCCTCAATCCTGCAACTGATGTCGGTACGCCCCGACGGAAGTCAGGTGTGAGGTGTGTTGATGATGTTCTTTTTACGAGCTGCGTTCTGGCTGGCGATTGTGTCGGTCTTCGTCCCGCAAGATTTTGCGGGCGACGCCCTGAATATGCACTTCGATACCAATAATGCGCGGCAGATTGACGCCAACCTGGCCGTCGATGACTGGTGCGTCGAGCGTACAGCTCTGTGTGAAACCGGAGCCGAAGCAGTGCATTTCGGTGGGCTGATTGCTGAATTCGCGATGGTGAAGATCGGCTCGGCCATCGAGCAACACCAAGCCGAGAACTCCTGAGCCTGACGGTCAGACGACCGCATCTACACCTTGATCGATTCCGCAGCGCGCCTTAACTCGTGCCTGTGATGACCCAGACCCCCATTCAAGCTGAAATCGAAGATCTGGTCGAAGAGTTCGACCTGCTGGACGATTGGGAACAGCGCTATCGCTATCTGATCGATATGGGCAAGGCCTTGCCGCCTTTGCCCGAGGCCGACCGCAACGAGGCGACCCGTGTCCAGGGCTGCGTCAGCCAGGTCTGGCTGGTGGTCGAACCGGGCGAGGATGACCGCCTGATTTTTCACGCCGATAGTGATGCCCACATCGTGCGCGGCCTCGCTGCCCTGTTGTTGCGGCTCTATTCCGACCGTAGCCGCGAGGATATTCTCTCGGTCGATGCGCGTGATGTGCTTGGCCGGATTGGCCTGTCAGAGCATCTTTCACCACAGCGCTCCAACGGGCTGACCTCGATGATCGGTCGGATCCGCGGCGCGGCAGGCGTCTAAATCCGCATTCCATAGTGCCGGGCCAATTGCTGCAGCGCCAGTTTCAGCACCGTCTTGCCGGAGCGCTGGGCCCAGCCAAAGCGGCGTTCGACAGCGCCGATACCCTCACCGCGAATACACACCGCCATCAAAAGCTGATCCATCCCCGCCCCAACCGCGGCCAGCGCGTTCATCACCCGGTCCTTGGCCGCAATGGCCGCCAGCGTCGCCGCCTCCGGTCCGCCGCGCCAGCCCTGCGCCCGGCCACTCGCCGTCAGGGACCAGTTGCGCGTCGTATGCTGGTGCAGGCTTGATTGCGCGTGATCGACACAAAATCGCTCGCCGGCCGCGCGTTCAAGCGGATCGAGCTGCGCGGCCCAGGGCCCGAGCGTGCCTTCACGCCGATTGGTTTTGACGCGGTGCATTTGCCCGCCTCTGGAGAGAATCTGCGTGTCGACCATCTCGCGGTGCTGGGCGGCGAAGTCGGCGCCCTCTCCACTCTGACCGCCCGCCTCGCGTTGCAATGCCGCCTGCCCGTCGGCACCAAGCTCGATGCCGTCGTCGGTTTCGCTAAGCAGACCCCGGGCCAGCGCCTCGCGCAATTGGGCCGTGTCGAGCCGGGCCAAGGGCCGGCGCCGGCGATCACCGGCGGGATAGACCGCGAACCGGCCGCTGCCATCACTGCACGGCTTGAGCACGGCGCCCGCGCGTGACAGATGGCGCAGCCAGCGTGGCAGGGGCGCGGGCATCAGGCGGGATCCCCAGGCTGCGGTGCGGCGCGCAGGCAGGCCTCCAGCGCGTCCATCGAGGCATCAAAGCCGCGATCATCACGCTGATCCTCGATGCGGTGACAGGCATGGGCCGCCGTCGAGCGATCACGCCCGAAGGCTTGGGCGACCCGCGTCAAGGACAGCTCGAAGGCGATATGGGCGAGATACATTGCCACCTGGCGAGCGAAGGCCGCCTCGCGCGAGCGGCGGGTTGGGGCCTCCAGGTCGTCCTGCGATACACCAAAGGCGTAGGCGACGGCACTTTGGGCCAATCGGGCGCGGGCAACATCGTCGCGCGCCAGGAATAATGATTGTGTCATTTTGCACTCCCGGACTTGGCAGACCGGAATGCCCTTGCGGCGGTCCCGGCAGACCCATTTTAGGAGGGCTACACCCAGGCGGGGATAATATTCCTATTTGATAGGTAAAGAAAGGCCGCGCAACCCCTACGTGTCACGCGGCCAGAACTCTCAATACCCCACTGAAATATCAGGGAGAAAAATAGGCGATAATCAACACGATGGCGAGCAATGCGCTGGTCCAAATCGCCAACATCCCACTGGGGATATCCCGGCTCAGCGTGCCCATAGGACTGAATACCTGATACAGCCGACCGCCAATTCCGCGCATCGCCCGATCCCAGGCATTGCCTGCCGCCGCCGACATCCGGTCGAGCATCAGCCACACCCAACGGGCGAGACTGTCGCCAAAGCGGCGATAGACCCAGTCGAAGTCGAGATTGACCGAGCGCTTCTCTGACGGATAGGCCCCGATCCGCATCAGCAGCGCAAAAGCGAAGATCGCGCCCAGCAAGAGCTGCATCTGTCCGACGATATGGTCGAAGGTATAAGGCGCGTAGATCGCATCCTGGAACGGCAGAAGATCGTAGAGCTTGCCGTAATTGATGCCGAGATAGACGCACATCAGCGCCGCCAGCCCCATCGCCATCAGCATGTTGACCGGCGCTTCGCGGACACGCCGGCCACTATCATGGCCGAAGAAGGCGAAATACGGGATCTTGATGCCCGAGTGCTCGAGCACACCGGCGGACGCAAACAGCAGCATGATCCACACCACCCAATGCCCGTCCTCGGCCACAGCGGCGAGGATCATGGATTTGGTGACGAAGGCCGAAAACAGCGGGAAGGCCGAAATCGTCATCGCGCCGATGATGCAGAAGAAGGCCGTCAGCGGCATGGATTTGAACAATCCACCCAGCTCGGATGCCTTGGTGGTGCCGACGCGGTGCAGCACGGCCCCCATGCTCATGAACAACAGGCCCTTGAAGATGATGTCGGCGAAGGCGTGCGCGGCGGTACCGTTGAGCGCCAGATTCGAACCAATACCAATGCCGACGACCATGAAGCCCAGCTGGTTATTGACCGAATAGGACAACACCTTGCGCAGATCATTCTCGACCACCGCGAAGAAGACCGGGAAGACGGTCATGATCGCGCCGATATAGATCAGGCTCTCTTCGCCGGAAAAACCACGCAACAAGGCGTAAATCGCCATCTTGGTGGTGAAGGCAGAGAGGATGACGGTGCCAACCACCGTCGCCTTGGGATAGGCGTCCTGCAGCCAGTTGTGCAGGAAGGGGAAGGCGCATTTGATGCCGAAGGCGATGAAGATCAGGAAGCCGCCCGGCGAATCCAGACCAATATGATCGAAGGCCCAGCTACCCGTTTCACCGGCATGGATAATGGCGCCCACCAGCAACAAGACACCCGACAGGACATGAATCGCCAGATAGCGTAGGCCGGCCTTGGTCGCTGCCTTGTTGCGCGCGCTCCAGATCAGGAAAACTGAAGAGATCGCCGTCAGCTCCCAGAACATGAACAACGTGATCAGATCGCCGGCAAAGACCGCACCCAGTGCACCGCCGGCATAAATCAGCCCGGCCGCATCGGTGACGCGGTCTTTCTCGTGCAGGCCATAGAGCCCGTTGAGGAAGGCGGCGATGATGAAGATCAGGCTCCAAATACGGCTGATCGCGTCATAACGCAGGGTTTCGAGGGTGAAACCGCCAAACTCCACGACGCCATAGGTCCCCAACTCCAGCGAGTACCAGCACCAGCCGGCCAGGATCGGCGCCAGCAGGGCCAAGACCTTGCGGACATTATTGTTGGGGACGATAGCGGCAATCAAGCCGCCAAAAATAATCGGCCAAGCCGGAGAGATATGGGTGAAGAGCTCACTCATCGCCGGCCTCCCCATCCCAATAATTCTCCTCGCGGCCGAGGAAACGGCGGATCACGAACCAGCCCCCCATCACAGCCAGCACGAAAGCGCCAAACCCCGCCAGGGCGTAGAAGCCCGGCATTTGCGCGAATTCCAGATAATCATGGCGATGATGGACGAAATCGATGGCGCCGAGCCCGATGGCCAAGGCGCCGAGCACCCAAACCAGGCTGGCGGTGAACCATTTCGACTCGAGCCACAAAAACGGCCGCGCGATCGGATGGACCGGATCGTCTTTTTTGCTGGGTTTCAGACTCATAGCGCTGACTCGACAATCGCGACCGGCTCGAACACGGGCAGGAGATAATCCCGCAAGGGTCCGATCAGGAAGAACAGGACGATGACGCCAGCGGCTGTAATCACCGGCGGCAGGATCACCAGCATCGGTGCCGGCTTCTTCAGCTTGGCCTCTTCCGGCGGTTCGAAAAAGCCGCGGACCGAAGGCGGTAGCAGATAGGCGATATTGAGGATGGAGGATGCAACCAGCGCCACCGCCAGGATTATATGTCCGGACTCGAACGTGCCTTGCAGCAGGAACAGCTTCGGCCACATCCCGGCCAGTGGTGGCAGGCCGATGATCGACAGCGCCCCGATCGTATAGGCGCCAAACAGCCACGGCATGTGACGGCCAAGCCCGTTGAGCTGCGAGACATTGGTCTTCTTGGTCGCGGTATAGATCGCACCCGCGCTCATGAAGAGCGTGATCTTGCCCCAAGCGTGCATCACGATCTGAAGCGCCCCGCCCAGCATGGCCAGCGGCGAGCCGAGCATCACGGCCAGTGTGACATAGGACAGCTGGCTGATCGTCGAATAGGCCAGCCGCGCCTTGAGATTATCCTTGGTCAGCGCGATCAGCGAGGCCAGAACGATTGTGCCTGCGGCGATCCAGGCCAGCGGCAGCGCCGTCGGTGTCATCGCGATCAGGGCCGGTCCGAAGATATAAGTGCCGATCTTGAGCATGGCGAACACACCCGCCTTGACGACGGCGACCGCGTGCAGGAAAGCGGACACCGGCGTCGGTGCAACCATCGCATTGGGCAGCCAGGCATGCACCGGCATCAGCGCCGCCTTGCCGATACCAAACGCGAACATCACCAGCAAAATACCGGAAATCAGCGGCGTCGCATTATTGATCGCCAGCAGGCCACCGGCGACGAAATCGGTCGAACCGGCGAGGAATTGTGTCGCGATCACCGCCGGCAAAAGCAGACCGATCGAAGTGCCTAGCAGCAGGGTCAGATAGATCCGGCCACCACGCCGCGCCGCCGCATCGCCCTTATGGGTGACCAGCGGATAGGTCGAGAGCGTCAGCACTTCATAGAAGACGAACATCGTCAGCAAATTGCCCGACAGGGCCACGCCCATCGCTGCCGCGATCGCGATGCAGAAATAGACATAGAAACGGGTCTGATGCTTCTCATTATTTCCGCGCATATAGCCGATGGAATACAATGAGTTGACTAACCAAAGCCCGCTCGCCACGGCGGCGAACAGCGCCCCCAGCGGCTCGAGCGTGAACGTCAGCTCCAGCCCGGGTGCGATCGAGGCGAGAACCAGGGTCGGATTGCTCGGCGCGATCTCGACCAGATAGGCGACATTGAGCGCCAGCAGCACGCCGGCGACGAGGGTCGCGCCCTCCCGGAAATTCGGACGATTGCCAAGCAGAGCGACCATGACGCCGCCAAGCGACGGAATGGCCAGCGCCAGGGCCAGAGCCAGTTCGGGAGTCCACATCGGCTAGCGCCCTCCCATCATGGCTTCGGCCGCCGCCTGCGCCAGATTCACCAGCGGGGCGGAGTCGAAGAAGAAATACACATTGGCAAAGGCCAGGATCAGCAGTGGCACGGTCATCGTCCAAGGCGCCATCGTCTCCGCCACGACCTTGCCGTGATGGGTCGGCGGCTCTTCCATCCAGATCGCCATCAGCATCCGGCCAACATAGACCAGCGCCAGCAGGGACGAGAAAATCAACGCCGCGACGGCCCACCACCAGCCCTTTTCGAGCGCCGCGATGATGAGATACCATTTCGAGGTGAAACCGACCGTCAGCGGCACGCCAACCAGCGACATTCCGCCAACCGTGAAGGCACTGGCCGTGACCGGCATGGTGCGTCCCAGACCGGCCAGGCCGGCAACACTGCGAACACCGAATTTCAGCGCGAAGGCGCCGAGTGCCATGAACAGGACACCCTTCATCATCGCGTGGTTCATCAGGTGCAACAGGCCAGCCGACAGGCCCGCTTTCGTGCCCATGCCGAGGCCGAGCATCATATAGCCCACTTGGGCGATCGAGGAGTAGGCGAGCACGCGGCGCGGATCCATCTGGAAGATCGCCTGTGCCGAGGCGACGATCATGCCGACCGTGCCGAGCACGGCAAATATCCAGGTAAAGGCAATCGCCACGAAGCTGACTTCCGGATGGAAGACCGAGAACAAAAAGCGGATCAGGACGTAGAAGGCCACTTTCGTCGCCGTCGAGGCGAGGAAGGCGGAAAAGAAGCTCGGCGCAAAGGTATAGGCGTTGGGCAGCCAGACATGCAGCGGGAACATCGCCGCCTTCAAGCCCAGTCCGACCACGATGAAGGCAAAGGCCGCCTCGGTCACCCGGGTGTGGCCATTCTCCGCCAGCACACGCGCGATATCAGCCATGTTGAGCGTGCCGGTCGCCATGTAGAGGAAGCCAACGCCGATCACGAAGAAAGTCGCGCCGATCGTGCCGAGGATCAGGTAGTTATACGACGCCGTCAGCGCCCGCCGATCCTTGCCGCCGCCCATGCCGACCAGGGCATAGGTCGAAAGCGAGGACACTTCCATGAAGACGAAGACGTTGAAGGCATCGCCCGTGATGGTCACGCCGAGCAGGCCGGTAAAACAGATCAGGAAAGCCGAATAGAACATCGGCTGCTTGGACGGTTCGATCTCGTCAGCCACGGAAGGCAAGGCGTAGATCGCGCACAACAGGCCGATCAGGCCCACCAGAACCAGGATCGGGACATTCAGTGCATCGACGCGATATTCGATACCCAGCGGCGGCGCCCAGCCACCGAGATGATAACTGACCACCCCGGCCGACGAGACTTCGCCCAGCAGGACGAGGGCGAGCACTGCGGCGACAATCGCGGCGAGCAAGGCAACGCCCCAAGCCAGCCGGCCATTGGGCATCAGGGCGGCAATCGGTGCGAGGATCAGCGGGATCACAACCAGCAGCACAGGCGCATGCGCGGCGATCGCCGCCGGCAGAAGATGGGCCAGAATATCCATTACCCGGCAGCTCCCGTCTCATCCGAATAATCGGCCGCTTTCAACGCGTCGTCTTCAAGCACGCCATAGGCTTCCCGGATGCGCACCACCAGAGCCAGTCCGACCGCCAGTGTCGCGACACCGACGACGATGGCCGTCAGGATCAACACATGGGGCAAGGGGTTGGAATACAGCGCCGCCTCGGCGACATGGCCTGCGGCAGCGGCCGCATGGTCACCGGCAGGGGCAGCATGACCCTCCGGCAGGATCGGCGGCTGACCGCCAAACACCTTGGCCATATTGATATAAAACAGGCCGACCGAGGTTTGGAACAGCGACAGCCCGACCATGCGCTTGACCAGGTTGCCGGTCGCGAACACCACATACAGACCCGTCATCATCAGGATAAGGATCGGGATGTAATTGAACCGTTCGAGCAGGATATCGAGCATCTTACCAGTCCTCGTCCGGAATATCGGGGATCCGCCCGGCAAAGGCGTAGAACACCGACAACATCACCGAAGCGACCGTGCACAGCACGCCAATCTCGATCAGCATGATGCCGTAATGCTGACCGGTATGGTGAGCCTGGTCGGGATGAAGCGCGTCGTAATCGAGATAGTTCAGGTGCTCGCCAGCCCCCATCATCAACATCGCCGCGATGCCGACACCGGCATAGAGCAGCAGGCCGAAAGCGGCGCCAAAGCGCAGTGCGACCGGTGGCACGGCGCGGCGCGCCTCTTCGATCCCGAAGATCAATGCGTAAAGGATGACGGCGACGGCGACGATGACACCGGCCTGAAACCCGCCGCCCGGACCGAAATCGCCATGGAATTGCACGTAGAGACCAAACAGCACGATCATCGGGATCAGCAGCTTGGAGACGACTCGCAGGATCAGGTGAGGATTCATCGCGCCGCCTTCCCCTTTTTTGGTTTTGTTTTTGTTTTCGGGTCACGCCGCTTGGTCCCAAAACCGAGCAGCAGGATCACACCCAGGCCAGCGGTGAAGATCACGCTGGTCTCGCCGAGCGTGTCATAGCCGCGATAGCTGGACAGCACGGCGGTGACGACATTCGGCACGGCGATATCTTCAGGTGTCCGCTCCAGATATTGGAGCCCGACATAGGCATTGGCCGGCGAATTAGGATCACCATAGATGGGCATATCGGGCACGGCATAGAGCAAGGCTGCCCCTGCTGCGACCACGACAGCGAGCGCGGCCCAATGGCGCGATGGCTTGGTCGGCTCGCTCTCACGAGCGGTCAGCAGCATCGCGGCGAGCAGCAGGACGGTTGAGATCCCGGCGCCAACAGCGGCTTCGGTAAAGGCGACATCGACCGCGTCGAGCGAGACGAACCAGGCCGCCGAAAGCAGGCTGTAGACGCCCATCAACATCACGACGGCAAACAGATTGCGCAGCCTCACAATGGCGAGACCGACCGCAAGCAGCATCGCGATCAGGGCATAGTCGAGATATTGCGTCAGATCGCTCATGCCTTGCCGTCCTCTTGCTCAAGCTCGCGCGGGTGCGCCGGCTTGAAACGCGCCAGGTCCGGCTTGAGGCCGGCGCGGTGAGCGGCATTGGCCACGGCATGGGTCGCCGTCGGGCTGGTCAGAAAGAGCAGCAGCGCCACAAGGCCCAGCTTGGCCATGGTCTGCCAGTCGCCCGCCTGCAGGACGAGGCCGAGAATCACCAATTCGGCGCCCAACGTATCGGTCAGACCGGCCGCATGCATCCGGGTGTAGAAATCGGGCAGACGGATAACGCCGATCGCGCCGGCCAGCACAAAGATCAGGCCCACCGACATCGAGGCGACACTCAGGGCAAACATCAGATGATGTACAAGCTCTGCCAGGGTCATCACGCATCCTCCCCGTCAGCGGCACGTCGCATCGACATCTGGGCCAGGGACACATCGAGTGAGCGGTAGCGGAAGAATTTCAGGATCGCGATTGTCGCGACGAAATTGATCAGGGCATACAGCATGGCGATATCGATCGCGTCCTGCCGCCCGGACAGCGCACTGAAAACCAGCAGGAAAAGAATCGTTTTGGTGCCGAAGGAATTGGCCGCCAATATCTGGTCATACAGGGTCGGCCCGGCAAACAGGCGCGCCAGCATGATCGCCATCGCACCGGCCATGCCGAGCGCGATCACAAAATTGAACACGCCCATCACGAGACCTTCCGCTTGCCGTCGGATGCGACATCCGAGCGGGCGCCCATTTCTGCGAAACCGAGCGGATCGGTAAAGCTGGTGTCGAGAGCATGGACCAGGAAGCCGTCCTCCTCGACATCAACCGTCACTGTACCGGGCGTCAGTGTGATCGAATTGGCGAACACGGCGTGTCCCAGTCCGGAGCGCTGCTCGGCCGGCACCCGAACCAGACGCGGCTCGACATCGATCTCTGGACGCATCACCAGTTTCAAGACAGCCAGATTGGCGTTGAGGATTTCGCGGCCCAGCCACAGCCAATAGATCATCAGCGGCAGGCTCGGCAGGATCGGCACGGTCTCACGGTCAACAATGCGCATCCGGAAGGCCAGAGCGACCGTGCCGATGACACTCAGCACGCCGAAGCCGATCACCAGCGGATACTCGCCCGACAGTGTGTATTGGCCCGACAGGGTAAGCCAAAGCAGGGTCAGAATAACCGTCAAACCGGCGCCGTAAGCCATGGAAACTCCCCGCACACATCCTCGCTTGCTTGGGCTTTTAACCCGAGATTTAGGGCTTGACCAGACAAGCGCAGCGATAATCGCAGATAGCCTGTTGGGCGAGGATCAGCGGGGCGTTTCGCGTCAGGGGCGAGCGAGCGTCATCGATGCGAGCCACAGCGCGGCTGGCCAGTTCAGCGCTTGTCGCCATCCTCAACGGACAGGTTCCAATAACGCAGAACGGTCTGTGCTTTTTCGACCGACAGGCTGTCATAGACCTTGCGCGCCTGCTCGACGGTTTCATGCTGCGCCGAACGCCCCAAACCGGTCCAGAAGCCCGCGAAAGCCGGCCATTTCAGCCCCGTCGCCTTGCACAGGATCGCCAGGGCTTCACCGGCCATGTCGTCGAGCATCCGGGTCAGCAATCGTTTGTGGATCCCGGCCAGAATCGCGATCTCCGAAACCAGTTCCGGCTGCGCACCCTCAAGACAAAACGTATCGATGACGCCCTCGAGCGACCCGTAAGGGCTCAGGTCGGAGGCCTCACGATTGCGCTGGCGGCGATCAATATAGCGCAGCACCCGTGAGACCAGCGGATCGTCCCAGCCTTCGACCGACACCATCGGGAAAATATCTTCGGTCGAATCGATCAGGATCGTGCGATCGACGGCAAAGCGTTCGAGGATCTGGAAGCGCTCGCGGTGTTCGCAGCCCCAGAACAGGCGGAAAGCCTGGGCCGGGCGCAATTCCGGGCGCCGGATCAGAAGCGTCGCATAGCGCAGCTCATCCTGGGCCGCGCCGACCAAGCGGTCGACCGTGGGGGCCGCCAGCGCGGTGGTCATGTTCTTCAAAACGCATTCGATCACCGGCGGTTCGCTGCTGGCCACCAGCGCGGCGGAGATGATCTCGCTGATCGCCTCACGGCGCGCAACGGCCATCCGGTGCTGCAGGCTGCCCGTTTGGACAATTTCGAGCAGGTCAAAATCGGTCAATGCCCGGCAATCTTCGAGGATGGGCTGGGCGATCTCAAACTCGTCGCAGGCGAGGACGCGCAATAGTCGCGGCGGCGCCTCCATCAGACCGGCCAAGCGGCGGGCGCAACGCTGCCGGATTGAGGCATCGCTGGCGCGCAGGATATCATACAGAAGATCGGCCACGATCCAGCGCTCACCGGGCGTCAGCCGGCTCGATGGCAGACCGACAATATCGGCCAGCCGCCGTGCCAACACATCGCGCGCACGCTGGGGCGCCGGCTGATTCAGCTCATATGACTCGGCATTCGCCATTGCGACCCGTCTGCTCCGTTTCATCTGCGCCAACAGAATGGCCGGGTCTTGTTAATGAATGGTACGCGCGGCGTGCAGGCGCACTGCTGCGAGAGCAAAACGGGGTAGGCTGATCCGCTTGACATTGGCCTTGCGCAGGCTACAGCTTGAAGCCATGAACGCGACCCAACGACGGCTTTCGACTTCTTCACGGGTGTGTCCGATCGCGGGCATCTGACCCTCGGCCCGGTCGCGTCGCGCCCCGGTCGGGGGCGCATAGGCTGGCGTTTCACAATGCGGTTCACGCATCGCTGACAAGCCGGCCCGATACGCGGCACAGTTTCCAGATTTCACAGTTTGACCGTCGCGATGCCCCAGGCACGCGTGCGGCTCCAGTTCTTATGAGGAGGTCAGCCCATGGCTGCCGCAACCAAACGCAAACTCAAGCCCGCCATCACGATGACCCGCTCCGATCATGAACGATTGTGGAGCCTCGCCGACTCCCTGCCCGACAGCGCCGCCAATGTCGCCGAACCCCTGCTCGTCGAACTCGACCGGGCCCGCATCGTTGCCGATGGCAAGATCGCGTCGAAAATCATCCGCATGGGGTCCAGCCTCTGCTTCACCAGCGATCTGGGCGATGACAAGCATGTCACCCTGGTCTTCCCGGGCGAAGCCGATATCGAAGCCAACAGGATCTCGATCCTCACCCCGATCGGTGCCGCCCTGATCGGGCTCTCCGCCGGCCAGACGATCGACTGGACCTCGCGCGACGGCCGTGTCCACCGCCTGACCGTCAAAAGCGTCACCCAACCCGGCGACGCCGCCAAAGCCCCGGCTGCCGGTGAATTGCAAACTTGAGGGCACGGTAAAAGGGGACAGGAATAATTAACGCGCCACCGTGCGGGTTCGCCCCTGCCAAAAACGGGGACACTCACCATATTTAAGTTTCTAAGCGCCTGAATTAACGGGCGTATCATCAAATTTATTGGTGAGTGTCCCCGTTTTTTATGTCGCTCTCACCACCTAGCGACACCTTGAGACAGGCTTAGATTATTACGATCGCTCGCGGTTAGGACACAATGATAACGGAGAAAATTCCGCGACCATCAAGGGTTTGGATGATCCGAGAAACTCCACCAGCACTAGCATTTACTGCATAAGTCCATCGGGTCTCCAAAACGCGTCCATCGACATCGATGACATTAAAATCAAATTGGTACCGAAATACGCCGACCTCGCTTGTCGCAGCGACCTGCATAGATATTGAGATTGCCTTGTCGACTGACTGTTCATCACCCATCAGCGCATCAACGGTGTCAGTTGAAAGCTGTCCGAGAATGGTCTCCTCGTTCAATATTGTGGCAAGTTGAAACGAGTTACCTAATCCGGTGGTTGTCGAAACATCGGCTGCAGGAACAACCATCATCTCAATTCGCCACGCCGTGCTTTCTACTCCAACCGCAACGACGGGAGATGCGAACACGTTTCCCAAACCCAAAACGGTTATCGCAAATAATGCGATCAGAATGCTAGTCGCTGCTACCAGCGGCAACCAAACCCAGTGAACATAAAACCTGCCGCTGGAGTATCGAGAGATTGCCGCTCTCATCACCGAGCTGGCGGTCGTGTTACGCCGTGTAGCCGCATCCAAGAAATTGTCTTTTTCGCGCTTTGATAATCGTACTTCCAATGAGTCTGTTTTTTTCATATCGGCGTGATCGTTCATTTGGTTCCCCTTAATCGAAGAAAACGACATTCGGTGCTGTCGATCTAGAGGTTTCGTGTCATGACGTTGTAGTATTTTGGTCCAGACACGGCCCAGCCCTTTCGCGCCATTCAGGTGTCGGCTTCACGACAGTCGACGATATTCAGTCAATTCGCGTCGTGAAACCCGTGTGGAAATGTCATTCGCCATAAATCCCTCAATAACGTTATTGCGACGTTCCAGAATGGTGCGATGCGGTGATATTTCGGCACATTCCGATGGCATGAAGGACGAGTGTTCAGATGGCGCGAAAATCGAAGCTTGGCGATAAATCAGCGCGGCTCGAGGCCAATGCCAAGGAAGTTCAAGAGCGGGGCTTGTCAGCTTGAAACCGCTTGAGTGCGCGGTCAGCGCTCCCTAGCTTCGCTCGAAGCGCAATCCATTCAAATATTTCAAGCGTCGCTCGAAATCATCCGCGTAGCGGTGATGATGTACATCCGCTTTCCGCTCTCGCTGCGAAACGTCGACGACCTGCTCCACGAGTGCGGGATCGATATCTCTCACACACATTTACTTCCAGACTTAACTATCTCCCCCCCTTGCGAGGGGAACCACTTAAACCTCCAGCCGCTCGCGGCGTGGAGATTTTGCTGTGTCCTTTAATATCTCACCGCCCGAGCAGCTTGCGCAACGCATCCCGGTCCAGCCAGACCAGCACCAGCGATAGCACAAAGAACGGCACCGCCATCATGAACAGCATCGGGCTGAACTCATAGCCACCGCCCGGTGCGAAGGCGACCGGGGCGTTGATGCCGAGCCAGGGGGAGAGATGGAAGCCGAGCGCGCCGCCCGTTACACCAGCGGCAAGCAGCGCTCCCACGCCGCGCAGGCGTCCGGTGAATGTGGCGAGCAGGATCAGCGCTGCGGCGGTGAGTTCGCCGACACCGACCATCAGACGGATCACCGGCTCGAACAATTCGATCCCCGAGGTCGCGGCGATATAGGCAAAGACCGGATTGGCGGCGCCGAATTTTTGCGCGCCCATAAAGACCAGGAAGGCGGCGACAAGAATACCAAGGCCGATACGGAAATATTTCATGGCAATCGCTCCAGGCGTTGAGGAAGAGTTTTCCATTGCGGATCGAGAAAACTTGCTTGGCGCCAACATGTTGCTAGACAGTCCATGACGCCAGTCACATTCACTCACGATCACAGTGATATATTCGTGATGAACTTCGAAACTCGATCAATGTTGAGCCCTTGCCCCTGTTCGATACCCTCGCCCGCAACCGGAAGTTCCGGCTTCCGCCCTTCGGTGCCTATCTGGCGCTGGTGGCCTGCTGGTTCTTCAGTTTCGGGCTGCAGACGACCCTGTTTCCCGGCGTCATCACCTTCACCCTTGGCGAAAGCCCCGAGCGGCTCGGCATCGCCCAAGCGGCGCTGACCGCGCCGATGATGTTGCTGCTGCCGCTGGCCGGTGTGTTGGCCGAGCGCCGCGACCGGCGCGGCATCCTGTTCTATTTCTACATTTTCGCTGGCCTGAGCGCGCTGGCCCTCGCCGGCCTGCTGTTCACGGACCGGCTCTCCTATTGGACGATGGTCGGCTTTGCGCTGCTGATCGGCGTCGCCGGTGGCTTCGTGATGCCGGCCCGCGACAGCGCCATCAACCCGATCGTCCGCATCGCCGCCAGGACGCGTCATGGCGGGATCGATCTGCAACGCGCTATCGTATTGACCTCGACGGTGCAATTCGCCTCCCAGATCGCCGGCATGGGGGTCGGCTATTTCGCGGCCTGGACGGGACCGGCAGCCCTGTTCGCGCTACAAGGGGCCGGCTTGATCCTGGGCGGGCTGGCGGCGGCCTTCATCCCGCGCCTGGCCTCAAATCGTGGCCGCTCCACCGCCCACCCGATGGCCGATCTGGTCGATGGCTGGCGCGCCGTGATCCATTCACCGGTCCTGATGCCGATGACGGCGATCATGGTCGCGATCGGCTTTCTCGTCGTCGGCGGCGGCTTTCTGGTGCTCATTCCCCTGTTGATCCGCGAGACCTATGGCGGCGGCTTCCAGGAGATCGCCAGCTTGATGGTGTGTTTCTGGCTCGGCGCGCTGGCGGCCAATCTCGCTTTGGCGAATCTGCGCCAGATCGAGCGGCCGGGCCGCGCCGTCATCCTGGCGCAATGCGTCACCGTTGCGGCCTTGGGCGCATTCGCACTGCCGATGCCGCTCTGGGCGCTCTATGTGCTGGTGTTTTTCTGGGGCCTCGGAGCCGGTGTCGCGATCTCGCTGAGCCGGTCTGTCGTGCAGGAACAGGCGCCGCCCGCCAAGCTGGCGCGGGTGATGTCGGTCTATCAGCTCGGCCTGTTTGGCGGCATGCCGGCCGGCGCCGTCATCATGGGTTTCCTGATCGGCGCCACCGGCCCACACATCGCCGCCCTGATCCCGATGGCCGGGCTTGCAGTTGTGCTGGTGTTGATCTGCCTCACAACGCCTATATGGTCCATCAAGCGCGGCCAACCGGTCGCCCCCATCACCGCATCCGAGGAGAGCGCTCATGCCAAGGCTGACCGATAGCGAAATTGCGCGCCTGCGCGCCGCCCTCGACCCCGCTACCGAGGCGATTGCATTCGCCGAAGGCACCGAGCCGCCCTTCTCTCACCCGCTCAATAACGAGAAACGCGCCGGAAGCTTTCACTGCGCCGTCTGCGGCGAGCGCGCTTTTGCCTCGGCGCATAAATACGAGTCCGGGTCGGGCTGGCCCTCCTTCTGGCAGCCCGCCGAACCGGACGCGATCTCGACCAGCACGGATTACAAACTGCGCTATCCGCGCGTTGAGATTCACTGCGCCAATTGCGGCGCCCACATGGGTCATGTCTTCACTGACGGACCGCCGCCGACCGGTCAGCGCTATTGCACCAATGGCGGCGTGCTCGACTTTCACGCCGATGCCGGGCAGGACTGACACTTAACAGCAGTCTAATGGCTAGCCAGGGGGCAATTATGAAGCGACTAACAGCCAACCAACGGGTGATTAAAATGGGTGCCGGGCTTGCCGCCCTGTTCGCCGCCGCCTGCAGCCCGGAGAGCAATATGACGACTGAGACCACATCTGCCGCAACCCACTCTGCCCTGATCGATCGCGCGCGCACGATCGAAGCGCCGATGGCCGAGCAACGCCCCGTAGAGATTGAACAACTCGGCTTCACCCGGATCGATGAATACCAGTGGATCAAGGATGAGAACTGGCAGCAGGTCATGCGTGAGCCGGAAGTGCTCGACCCCGATGTCCGCGCCCTGCTCGATGCCGAAAACGCCTATCTAGACAACGTGATGGAACCAACTGCCGGCTTGCAGGAACGGATTTTCCAGGAGATCCGCGGCCGCATCAAGGAAGACGACAGCTCGGTGCCCGAGCGCGATGGCGATTTCGAATATTTCAGCCGCTATCGCGAAGGCGGCCAATACCCGATCTATGCCCGCCGCCCGGTTGACCCGACCACGGGTGAAGCCATTGGCGAAGAAGAGATTTTGATCGATGGTGATGCCGAAGCGGCCGATTTCGACTATCTCGATTTCGGTGAAGTCGAGCACAGCCCCGACCATCGCTATCTCGCCTATGCCGTCGATATCCGAGGCTCGGAATATTACGAAGTCCGCATCAAGGACATCGCCACAGGCGCAATTATCTCAACCCTGACTGACGAATCCACCGGCGATTTCGTCTGGACCAATGACAGCGAAACCCTCTACTGGATCTGGCGCGACGATAATGGCCGCTCGGTCCGCGTCTATCGCCAGCCCCGCGACGGTGGCACCAGCGAACTGGTCTATGAAGAGCCCGATGCCGGCTTCTTCCTGTCGATCGGCCTGTCGGATGGCGAGAATTATGTCGTCATCAATGCCGGCGGCCACACCTCCAACGAGATGCGCCTGATCGACGCCAATGATCCAACGGCCGAGCCGGTGCTGATCGCGCCGCGCGAAGACAATGTCGAATATTATCTGACAGAAGCCCCGGACCGCTTCTATTTCCGCACCAATCTCGACGGTGCCGTCGACTTCAAGATCATGTCGGCTCCGCTCGATAATCCCGGCCGCGAAAACTGGGTCGATGTCATCCCGAGCCGTCCCGGCGTGCTCGTGCTCGACCTGGTCGGTTTCCGCGATTGGCAAGTGCGGATGGAGCGTGAAAATGCCCTGCCACGCATCGTCGTACGCGAATACGCCACCGGTGCCGAACATCAGATCGACTTCGCCGAAGACGCCTATTCGCTCGGCGTTTCAGCCGGTTACGAATACGCCGTAAACATGATCCGCTTCTCCTATGAGAGCCCCTCAACGCCTGAGGAGACATACGACTACGACATGCGCACCCGTGAACGCGTGCTGCGTAAGCGCCAGGAAGTGCCATCCGGGCATGATCCAGCCGATTATGTCGTGCGCCGGATTATGGCACCGGCCGCTGACGGGGCCCAGATCCCGGTCACCATACTTTATCGTGCTGGCACACCATTGGACGGTTCAGCCCCGCTGATGCTGTATGGCTATGGTTCCTACGGCATCACCATCCCGGCCGCCTTCCGAGTCACACCGCTCTCGCTGGTGGATCGCGGCATGGTCTACGCCATCGCCCATATTCGCGGCGGCATGGCCGGGGGCTATCAATGGTATCTCGACGGAAAGCTGGAGAATAAGGAGAACACTTTCTCCGATTTCGTCGCCGCCGGTGAGGCCCTCGCCCGCGAAGGCTATACCTCCCGCGGTCATATCGTCGCCTATGGCGGCTCGGCTGGCGGCCTGCTGGTCGGCGCTGCGATTAATCTCCAGCCTGACCTGTTTGCCGGTGCTATCGCGGCTGTGCCCTTTGTCGACGTCGTCAACACCATGTCAGACGCCGAATTGCCGCTCACCCCACCGGAATGGCCCGAATGGGGCAATCCGATCGAGAGCGCTGAAGACTATCAAACGATGATCGCCTACAGCCCCTACGATCAGGTCGGCGAACATGCCTATCCGCACGTGCTGGCCACGGGTGGCCTGACCGATCCACGCGTCACCTATTGGGAGCCGACCAAATGGGTCGCACGCCTGCGTGACCGCCGCACCGATGACGGTCTAACACTGCTCAGAATGAATATGGGCGCCGGCCATGGCGGCGCTTCAGGCCGGTTTGACAGCCTGCGTGAGACTGCCATGAACTGGGCCTTCGCGCTGATGACGGTCGGCCTCGCCGATGCCGAGGTCGACGCAATCGCGGCCGAGCCAGCTGCCGCTGCGGAATAAAATAGGCCCGCTGCGAGCAAGCTCGCAGCGGGCCGGTTCCGGCCGGACGGGGCCATCCGCAGCGACCGGAAAGCGGTCATTCGTCGAGGCGAAAGACCAACTGGGTCGTCGCACCGCGAAACATCACGGGCTCACCATCTTCGACCTGCGGGCTATAGCGCCAGCGCGACACCGCATTCACCGACGCACTCTCGAACAGCGAGCTGGAGCAATTCAGCGACCGCACATTGGTGGTCGTTCCCTGCGGCGTGATGTCGAACAGCATGGTGCACTGGCCTTCCAGCATCCGCTCGGCTGCGCGTATCGGATAGCTCGGCTGAACCCGCACGACCGGCACCGGGTTACGCTCGGTGATCACGATGCTACCCGCACCGCTGATTTCGGCACGACCGATAGCCGGCAAGACAAGGGTGGAGATTGAAGTCCCCGGGTCAAGCGAGCTGGTTGCCGTGTCAATCACCGGCCGGATCGGTGGCGGCGCGACGGGGTCAACGAGGATCATGTCCGGTGTGCGGTCTGGCGGGGTATCGATCGGTTCGAATTTGATGACGACATCGGGCCTATCGACCTCGGCCGCCGGATGTACCGGTCCGATATCGATCAGTTGCCGCATCATCAGGAACAGGGCAACCGTGATGACGGCCGCGACGGGCAGGATCAGCGAAATTCTTAGAGACTGAAAAGTGGCTGTCATCCGACAAACCTCCCCTTGGACAGTGTCTGCACGGCCCCGCCAGCGTCTGTCTCTCGACCCGCCGCTGCCCCGGGGCGTTAGCCGCACGCCGGGGTGGCGAGTGTGACGCAGAGCTACAACACAGCCCCGCGCCACAGCGATAATCTGCTCTGAAGAGGCGGCGAAAGCGCGGCGGAACAAGGAGGGATTGTGGCCATTGCGGGGTAATTCTTCGGACACCCCCTCCGTTCAGGCCCGCTCAGACCTGTTCGAATTGCTTCGGGAAGAGGTCGGTGGTGCCGGCACGTCCTGCCCAAGAAAAACGCCCCGGCCAGAAGCCGGGGCGTTTGTCATTTCACGATAGCCACACCCGCAAAGCGGGAAGGGCAAAGCCGTTTAACCGGCCTCGTCAGGCGTTTCCGCGGGCGCTGCGGTCGGCGTGGCCGCAGCAACGCGGGCGATCGGATCGCCATACTGATTGTAGAGGTCGCTACACCGCTGCGGGACATTGACGACGATCCGTCCGGTCTCATCGACGGTGCCGAGCAGCACTGCCGTTTCCTTCAGATCCTCGACCCCAAACCGGCACTCGTCCTGACGAACGCGCTCGCGGATGCGGGTACGGTCGCCTTCAGAGCGGATCAAACCATTGATATATGTGGTATAACCATTCGCCGTTGAACGCGAATACGGATAGCGGGCCGCCTCACGGAAAGCTGCCAGGGCAGATTGCCGACGATCAAGCTCGAGGCGCACCGTACCAAGTAATGCCCAAGCCGTCCCAGGACGATCGATTCCGCCCCGATTGAGCGCGTCCTCGAACGCCGTTTCGGATTCAGAAAGTTGACGGTCCTGATAGAGCGCTTCGGCAAGCTTGAGATAGTCATCACCTGCACCAGAGAGTTGGGCCACCTGCCGTAGAACCGGAATGGCACGCTCCCATTCGCGGGCCTGACGCCACATATTGGCAAGCAGGTTGAGATTGCGTTGCGTGCGCTCGACGGTTCCCGAATTTATCTCCCGCTCAAGAATCAGAGCGCCGCGATAGGGGTATTCGAAATAGCTGTAATACTGAGCCAGCGCTTCGATTTCACGCCCTAATGTGAGCATGCCGTTGATATACATGATCTTGTTGGCTTCGAACGCATCTTCTTCCCGACCAACCTGAGCCAAGAGCGAAGCGTAGGACTGCCAGTTGCTTTTCTCGGTCGGCCAACGCTGCACCATCTCTTCGACGATGCTCATTTGCTGGGGAACCATTTCCAGCTGCTGGTAATAGAACAGCATCAGGCTGTAATCGCCGCGCTGGCGATCAGCCGCAGGGATCAGCGCCCAGAAGCGATTGGCCCAGGTCAGCCCCTCACGATAGCGCTCCGCTTGGCCATAGGCCTGTGCCAGCATGCGCGCCAGCGGCGCATTGATGATCTCGGTACCGCCATCGGCAACGGCACGCTCCATCGACGCGATCCCGCGGGTGTAATCTTCAATCGTGATGTAGAGCTGGCCGATATTAATGCGATAGCTGACCACTTCGCTGGGAAGCATCGCACCGGTATCAATTGCGGCTGTCCAGTCCTGGATCGCCTGAGTCACCCTATCGGTCTCATAATAGGCCCGGCCGCGCAATTGCAGGGATACGGCGCGCTCATAAGGATTGATACTTGTTGTCGCCAGCGCCCGATTCAGCGTGGTGATCGAGTCGTTGTACAATTCGCTTTCCTGCTGCGCAAAGGCCTCTTGGACGATCTCACCGATCGCCGCAGAAAATACCCGGTCCGCCGCATTCTGTTCGGATTGCTCGTCAGAACGGCGCTCGCGCCTTTGGGCATCCGCTGTCGCGAAAGCACCACCGGTCAGCGACACGGCAATCGCGAGCATGGCCAGCTTGCGGGTTACCCCAGTCAGATCGAAACCGCTAAAACGGATCATCGATGGCTCCTTCATACCCGTCCCGCTCCCCTGGACAGGCTTTCACAAACTTCAAGGGTGGCGCCTTTATGGCGAGCACCCGACCCCGCAGTCACCGCTGAATGAACGTGGTGGGCCACGCGCATTCAGCGGTGTTTTCTATTCTGACAGCCGGAAGTCGAAGCGTGTCTCCACGCCGCGGCGTGCTACCGGCACACCATTCTCGACCTTCGGGTTATAGCGCCATCTTTCAACCGCGCGTTGGGCCGCCCGTTCGAACAGAGAACTGTCGCACCGGGTGATCTGGATATTCGTTGGCGTTCCGTCCGGTGAGACGTCGAAGCGCGCATAGCACGTTCCTTCGATACCCCGTTCAGCCGCCCGCATTGGGTATTGCGGCTCAATCCGGACCAGTGGCTGCGCATCACGGTCAGAGACCGAGAAGCTGACGCTGTCACTGTTCAATTGCGGTGCCGCAAAATCAGGAATGGCACCCATAACCGTCGCCAAACCTTCAGTAGGCTGTTCGGCCCGCTGACGGTCGATTTGTGGCGGCGGTGGTGGTGGTTCAACCTGCTGCACATCTTCGATCGTGGTATCCCGGCGACGCGCCGCGATGTCCTGAACTTCATCATTGATGCTGAACGACAGATCGTCCTCGGCGGCCTTGGGCGGCTCGCCTTCAGTAAAGATCAGGCGTGTCATCAGAAGGAAGAGCGCGACCGTCACAATGGCGGCAATCGGAATTCCGCCGATGAGGCGAATTATGCTTCCCATAATCTGTCCTCCCTAGTTCTGTAACGTCGAAATTTTGACGTCGACACCCATTTCCGTGAGCAGATCCTGGACGTCGAGAATAACACCGATATCGGCGGCCTCATCACCCTGGATCATCGCCCGGCCTTTGGGGTTCTCTTGCAAAAGCTGCTCGATAACGCCCCGCAATTCAGCCATCTCATAGACCCGGCGATTAACCCAGATCTCGTTATTGGCGGTCACTGCGACGAGCATGGACGGATTCTCATCCTGCTCGGTCACGGCATCTGGACGGACCACCGTAATACCCGGCTCCTTGATGAAGACGGAGGTCACGATGAAAAAGATCAGCAGAATGAAAACGACATCCAACATGGGCGTCATGTTCAGTTCGACTTCTTCTTCTCCGGTACTTACGCGGCTAACACGGCGCGCCATATTGAACCTCCCCGGACCTAACCGTTATCGTGGTTGCGCTGGAGCGAGACCGGAATGCCATTGGCACCCATCTCATCCCAGATCTGAACAATGACGCCATGGTCGGCTTGATCTTCAACATCGACCAATACCGCGCTGCCCGGATCTTCCGAACGGAAACGGTTCACGGCCGCCAATACCCGGTCCACATCGGTCCGGACCTGGTTGACGAAGATATTATTATCTCCGTCCACCTGGACCAGGATCGGCGGGGATGCCGGCTGGTTGTCCTGTGGCGGTGTATCCGCCGGTGGCCGCATGTCGATCCCCTCTTCCGAGAGGAAGGTCGCAGTCACGATGAAGAAGATCAGCAGGATAAAGACGATATCCAGCATCGGGGTCATATTGACCTCGGCCTGGTCGTCCGTGTGCTTGGCTCGACGTCTCATGACTGAACCCCTTCACCAATTTCGAGCTTGTCAGCCAGGCGCGCAACGCGGCGCTTGGCCAGAATCTCGATCTGGGTCGCGAAAATCAGTCCGGACAGGGATGCCACCATCCCTGCCATGGTCGGGATCGTGGCCCGGGACACGCCGGCCGACATGGCCTGTGCGTCCGAAGACCCTGAAATCGCCATGACGTCGAACACTGAGACCATGCCGGTCACTGTACCCAACAATCCAAAGAGCGGGGCGACCGCGACGAGGGTTTTCACCAACTCGACATTTTGATCGCAACGCTGCTTAACCTCCGAGATGAGCTGGTCGCGGATCGCATGGGCATACCAAGACTGTCGGTCTGTCCGTGCTGACCACTCCCGCATCGCCGCACCTTCTTGTCCGCCAAAGGCGAAGTAGAAGTAGGCGAAGCGCTCGAGGATGAAAGCCCACATTACAAAGGTCGTTATCATAATAACAACCAGAACGGGGCCTCCGCGCTCGAGGAACTCCTGAAGGCCGATGCTTACGGCCTGGAAATCCATAACGCTTCCTCCAATCAGCCCTGAGCGCGCTCTTCAGCGTGCCGCGCAACCATGCCAGCAGCCTGTTCTTCAAGCACTTGCTGCACACCGCGAGCGAAGCTCTGTGCGAAGCTGTGAATAAACAACAGCGGAATGGCGGCAATAAGGCCCAGCACCGTCGTCATGAGCGCTTCGGAAATACCGCCGGCCATGATTTTCGGATCGCCTGTACCGAACAGCGTGATTTGGGTGAAGGTCTTGATCATCCCGGTCACGGTACCCAGCAGACCCAGCAGCGGTGCAATACCAGCCGCCAGTTTCAGGAAGTTGAGGCCGAATTCGAGCTTCGGCGATTCCTGGAGAATCGCTTCGTCGAGCTTCAATTCCATTGTCTCGACGTCTTTGTCCTTGGCGGCTTCATAAGCCATCATGACACGACCGAGCGGGTTGGATTTGGAGGCTTTCGACTTGCGCTTCTGGCCATTGACGGCTGCCTGCGTGCTCAACAGTGAGAACATGCGGAACAGACCGAAGGAAGCCGAGATTGCCAACAGGCCAATGATCACCAAGCCGACCATGCCGGACTGATTGATACGCTCTTTCAGATCCGGAACGTCCTTGTAGATGTCCAGCAGCGCGCCGCGGGACGGATCAACAACGCCCATGACAATCTGATCCGGATCGGCATTGAACAGGGTCGAGGCAGCAGCAATCAGATTGCTTGGCGGCTGGGTTGGCAGATCCGACAGGGTCCACTGGGCAGTGGTGTCGTTTTCCTTCCAACGCGCGAAACGCTGATTATTATTGAAGCTGGTGAAGGCAATGAACGGCCCAACGCGAGTCACGGGGACCGGCTGACCATTGCCAATACCGGTGACGAGCGAGTTGAACGTCACGACATTTTGCTGACCGATCATTTCGTCGATCGCCCGGCGCCAGATGAAGTCCAGCTCCGCACGGGTCGGAAGCGTCCGGCTGGTCGCCAGGGCTTCGAGCGCATCGGCGCGGCCCGGGAATTGGGCAGACACCAGAGATGCATTGATGATGGCAGCAAATTCGCCGGCCGACTGACGGGCAGCACCGAACAGCTCACCAAACGCACCTTGGCGCTGGCGAAGTGTTTCGGCGAGCGTGTCGATCAAGCCCTGATTGGTTTCGAACTGGGCCGAAAGCGTCGCCGCTTGCCGTTCCAGTGCGGCCATCTCGCCGCGAGCCTGGGTCAACAGCGCTTGCTGCTGATTGGTGCTGCTTTGGAATTCACGCAGGCGAGCCTGGTTTTCCTGGCTGGCTTCGCGAGCGTCGTTACGCACACGAGTCAGAAGTTCGCTGATTGATCCAGCCGGTTGCGTTTGTGCAAAGCCCCCGGCAGTGAGCGCCACGCCCATCGAAACGGCGGCGGCGAATATCTTGAAAGTGGTCTTCATCGCTTAACTCTCCGTTCCAATCCGTTACTGCGCGACCGCCGGCCCCGGAAGAGGCGCGAGGAAGACAGACGGGGTGGTGACTTCTTGGGCGATCCGGATTGCGCGGGTCACATTGGTTTCATAGCTGCCCGGCAGCGCAACCCAATCAGACGAATGGATATGACGCATCGTCATGCGGCCATCAGGATATTTGCGGATCATGGCGATCCGGCCAATCTGGAGCACGGTGACGTTGACCGGGATGCCATCCTCGAGAACTTCTTCGTCATAAGAGTTCAACGAGCGACCGTAAGAGGCCTCGATGTCGTAAGCGTTCAGGATGACGCGATAACGTTCAGCCGGAGACACTTCCGGATCGTCGATCAGCTCATAAAGACGCTCGATACGACGCAGCCGGCCATTTTCGCCGTCGAGGCGGAATGGAAGGTCAAGATTTACGAATTGCTCCAGGTTCTGGACCATTTCACGCATCATCGGCGACAGGTCGCGCTGGATGTTTTCGACGCGATCGATCTGCGTTTGCAGAGATCCCTTCTCGGCCTCTTGCGACCGGATGAAAACCTGCTGCTGTTCAACGAACAGCCGCTGAGATTCAATTTGGTCGAGCAAGGCACGATATTCGAGTTCGATATCCGTGCGTTGATCGTCCAGTTGGTCGATGCGCGATTGTGTTTGCGCACCTTCGGTCGTCCCCTGACGTGCTGTCTGCAGCACGGGCGCGAGTTGCGCAGTGGCAACCCCCCCGACGGCGCTCGCCGCAACCGCCGCCATGAGCGACGCGCGAACCAATTTCTTCAAGTCCACCATTTCTCGCCTCACAATGGTAATCGCAGGTCGCCAACACGGCTCCCCGCCCACATTAATTCGATGCTAAACCGACAAAAAGCCTGCCGGATTGGCCCCCTACCCTAAACTCTAACGGCGCGCTGGCCGCAATCGGACGAACCGATTTAGCGTTCAATTCTGCACGGATGGTTACCGCAGCTGTTTGTTACAGCCCACCCAGATATTGCGGTGGTGGCCCCACCGTCTATTCGACGCATCCGCGCGCCATGAAGTCCGTTCGACGCTAACACTAGCCACACGTTACGATCAATACATCAATGTGGCTTGAATGCGGCCAATCCAGTGCTTAATGCAGCATTTTTCGCGTGAAACGCTTAAATAATTTATGCCATTCGCCTGCTGAAGGCAGTAACGCATCGTCGGAGCAGAAGATTGACCCGCCTCGCGCAAACGCGTGGTCACGAAAAATTTACGGCAATAAGCTGGCAAGATGCCTGCGGGAATCCGCGAGCCACACACGCAAAGACCGGATCGCCGCACTGGTCGATGCTCATGCGTCCCCTGAGGGCGTGATTCGCTGCTTGCTTTGAAAGTTTGAAAAGGTTGGCTGGGGCGCCAGGATTCGAACCTGGGAATGCCGATACCAAAAACCGGTGCCTTACCACTTGGCGACGCCCCAACCGGGTCCGCCATCTGCGACGGAGCCGGCTAGATACCGAGTCGGGCGAGCGGATGCAACGGCGCAATGCGGTGACTGCGCGGCGCATTTGCAGCACGTCCCGCACCATTGCCATCATTCTCCCAATTTGCAGGTCGGGCTCACAGGCCCGCGACATACCGCCACGTTGAGCTGATGCCCTGATTGGAAGGTAGGGCGGGAGGTTGGATTGGGCTGAATTTCCCGCGTTGCACGGCCTGCGTGAGTTGGATATAAGCCGCGCCTCGGTTCGGAGTATAGCTCAGCCTGGTAGAGCACCGTCTTCGGGAGGCGGGGGTCGCAAGTTCAAATCTTGCTACTCCGACCATCTTCCCCGCCCCTGCCAACATGCCTCCTGCGACAGCTGTGCATCGCATTCAACGACCCGGGGACGTGCGCGCTGCCAATCCCTCACCCCTGTCCCGTCGCGGCACTCTATCAAGGGTCTGGACAGGACCGCTTCTTGCACGGATTGTCCGGTCAACCGCATACCCGGTTTGGAAGGACCCTCGATGAAACAGTTCTGGATTACATTTTTTGGTTCGATATTCGGCGTCGTCGTCGGCTCGGTCCTGGCCGTCATACTCGCCGCCTTCCTGATCGTCGGGATGCTGGCCTCGGCTGTTTCAGGGTCAACATCCCCGACCACCCTGCCCGGTAGCAGCACGGTGCTGGAACTGGACCTGCGCGCCGAGCGCCTCGATTCGCCGTCCCGCTCCCCCTTCGCCTTCAGCGAACCGCTCTCTGTGGTCGAGATTGTGCAGACCCTTGAACAGGCGGAATTCGATCCAGCTGTCCACGGCCTTTTCATTCGGGCCAATGAATTTGGCCTCTCGCCCGGCATGGCCGAGGAGATTCGCGATGCGATCGCCGATTTCCGCGCCTCCGGAAAATTCGTCATTACCCACGCTCAGGGATTCGAGGGCACATCGGTCACTGCCTATTTGGCGGTCGCGGGATCGGATGAGATCTGGCTGCAGGACACCGCCAGCTTCACACCCGCCGGCCTCGCGTCGGAAGTGCTCTTCCTCGGTGGCATGTTCGAACAGTTCAACGCCGAACCGCAATTCGAACAATTCTTCGAATTCAAGAATGCCGCCAATGTCTACACGCAGACCGGCTTCACCGACGCCCACCGCGAGGCGACGCTCTCCTACATGAATTCGATCTTCGATACGGCAATTGCCGATATTGCCAATGATCGCGACATCACGCCGGAAGCCTTGCGCAGCACGTTCGAAACAGCACCACATTCCGCCGAAGATGCCCTGGAACGCGGCCTGATCGACCATCTCGGCCATGTCATCGATGCGCGCGAGGCGGCACTGGCCCGCTCCGGCAGCGGATCGCAATTGCTTGCGATTGAAGCCTATCACTCGCTGCTCAACCCATCGAGCCGGGGACCGGCCATCGCCCTGATCGAAGGTCAGGGCGCGATCGTCACCGGCACCGCCAGCGCCAGTCCATTGGGCGGCGGTGGCGGCATCGGTAGCGACGCCATGTCCGAGGCCATTCTCGACGCAGCCAACGACACCTCGATCCGCGCGATCCTCATCCGGGTCGATTCGCCCGGAGGCTCGGCGATTGCTTCAGACCAGGTCTGGAATGCAATCGGGCGGGCCCGCGAGGCCGGCAAGCCGGTCATCATCTCGATGGCCTCGGTTGCCGCCTCGGGTGGATACTATCTGGCGGCACCAGCCGATTATATCCTCGCGCACGCCACGACCCTGACCGGTTCGATCGGGGTTCTTGGCGGCAAGGTCGCGCTGGAAGGCACGTTCGAGATGGCCGGCCTGCATTCGGAATCGGTCCATGTCGGCGGCGATTACGCCACCGCCTTCTCCGGCCAGCAAAGCTGGACCGAAGCCCAAAGGGCGGCTTTCCGCGCCCAAATGGCCGATACCTATGACGACTTCACCCGCCGCGTCGCCGACGGCCGCGATCTGCCGCTCGAACGCGTGCTTGAAATCGCCCGTGGCCGGGTCTGGACCGGGGCGCAAGCGCTCGATCTGGGCCTGGTCGACGAGATTGGCGGTTTCCGCGATGCCGTCGATGCGACCAAACATCTGGCCGGCCTGGCGCCGGAGGACGATGTCCGCTTGGTCCGCTTCCCGCGTCAACAGACTCCGATCGAGGCTTTCTCGGCCCTGTTCGGCATGTCGGCCGAGACCGCCGAGACGGCAATCCGGGTGAATGCCGTGCTCGACCTGCCGGAGGTTCGGGCTGCGCTCGAAGCCCGCTCGCAAATCGGCTCGGGTCAGATTCAATTGCGCAGCACGGCACCACAGCCGGATTGATCGCTTTTATCGACTGACCAGAATCAGGGGCCCGGAGCACATGCTGCGGGCCCCTTTTCATATTCGGCAAGCGCCCTCAGGCCGTCACCAGGCCGATGATCAGCAGCACGAACATGCCGATCGCGAGAATGAAGCCGTAGACCATGTCCATGAAGATCGTGCGCAATAGCGACGAGAATCGGCCGTGCCGGTAAACCACGCGATGGATCCGGTAGAGATAATAATTTGACCACAACATAAAGCCGATCACGGCCGGGCCCGTCCCGACGACTGCGCCCAGCGCGAAAATAATGATGAAGCCGAAAAACAGTACCGAGTGAAAGTGAAGTGACACAACGAGGTGGTCGTAAAAGAAATAGCCCCGCTTGTAGAAATGCGTGATGGCCAGCAAGAGGGCGTAGATCGGCAGCAGACCGAACATCAGGCGCGGCGCCCAGACCTGCATCGCGGCCAGCACCGAGGCTCCACCATCGTCAATGATGCGGTCCGCCTGGTCGGCCAAACGTCCGCGCAATTCGAGCGGGATTTCATCGACACCGCTGACCGCCAACGCGTTTGGCACGTCCGAGGCCGAATCTCCCGCAGCCTCGCGCGCCGCCTCCGGTGCCTGTTCCTGTACCTGTTCCGGCAAGAGCGCCCCGCGAATCGCCCGTTTGAGCTCCTCGGCGTCCGGAACGCCATCATCCGGCGGTGCTTGCGTCGTCCCGGCTGCATCAATCACAGGGACAAGCGCTTCGACACCGCGGTTCACCTGGTCGGTTATCGCGGCGCGTTGATCCGATGACAGGCCGCCTTGCGCCAATTGCGCATCCAGCTCCCCGTTCTGGAGCTGCTCTGTTACGGCGCCTGCTGCGTCGCGCGCGCCCATCGTCAGCAGCGGGGTCTCGGGATTGTCCTGAAAACTGTTGATCGCGAAAACCAGCAGGAAGAAAAGAACGCTGGCGCTCAGATACAGCCGGAAGGGTGTGACGTAGCGCGCGCGCGCGCCGGACAGATATCGCCGTGTCAGCTTGCCGGGTTGGAACAAGAGCGGCGGCAGGGTTCGCCACAACCGCCCTTCAAGTCCAAACAAGCCATCAAGGATATCGAGCAGCAAATCGCCAATCGGCCGATGGAAGCTCTCGGCGACTTGGCCGCAACTATGACAAACGGGGCCAATCAGCTTGCTGCCGCAATTGCTGCAAAGGCCCGCAGGATAGGCCGGCTCGAAAGCCGATGGCCGCCGACGCTTCTTGCGCTTCGACGCGTTGATCGCATCGCCGATCTCGTCACCGGCCGCCCCGCCGATGATCGCGTCTGTAATGCTGTCGCTACCTGCCATGAGCGGACCCCCGACCTTGCTCGATTGGTTTCAAGCTAAGTCGGGAGGCCCGCACCTGACAAGTGTCCGATTATTCGGCTGCAGGCGTGCTGCGGTCGACATCGGCGAAGCAAAGATAACGCGTGCGATGGATGTCGGTGAGATTGTCGACCCAACCGGTCACCCGCGGGTTGACCAGGTTCTTGTTGACATAGAAGACCAGCGGAATGATCGGCATATCGTTGACCAGCATCTGCTCGGCCTCGGCCAGCAAACCGCCGCGCACTTCCAGATCCTGCTCCTGGTTGGCGCGCTCGACCAGCGCGTCATACTCCGGGTTATTGTAGCGGGCATAATTCATCGGCACCGAACGGTATTCGCCGAGGAACAGGAAGTTATACGGATCGTTATAGTCGGCAATCCAGCCGCCATCGGCAATCTGGAAATCTCCAGCCCGCAGATTGTCATAATGAATCTGCGTGTCATTGACGATCAGCTCGGGCTGAACCCAATCAGCAATCGCTGACCAGTCATTCTGCACCACCGGAGCGACGCGTGGATTATCCCCGGTCGCCCGATAGGTATATTCGAAGCGGAACGGGTTGTCCGGGCCGTAGCCGGCCGCGACAAGAATATCGCGTGCCATGACGCGGCGCTGTTCCACCGGAATGTGAGCCCAGCTGGCTTCGACACCGCCCGGGTAATTGTCGATCCCCGGCGGCACCAGCGAATAGGCTGGCAGCTGCCCGGCGCGCAGGATTTCATTGGCGATGAAGTCGCGGTCAATCGCCATCCCGAGCGCATTACGAACCGCCGGGTCGGCGAATTGCTCTTGCGTCGTGTTGATGGAGAAATACACCGTGCCCATGAAGGGGTGGACCCGCACATAGTCAGGGATTTCCCGACGCAGGAATTCCATCTGCTGTCCGGGGAACTCCATATTCAAATCGAGTTCGCCATTGCGTACTCGCCGGCCAGCCGCGCTATTGTCGACGGTTGGGTAGAAATACACTTCGTCAACGCAGCTGTCGGCATCGTCGTAGAAAAGCGGGTTGCGGCTGAGATGGACGAAATTATTCGTGCGCCAATCAATCAGCTTGTAGGGGCCATTGACCTCAATGTTTTCGGGACGAACCCACTCATCGCCGAATTGCTCCACGATGTGCCGCGGCAGCGGGAAAGTGGTGTAATGCGTCAACAGGCCAGGCAGATAGGGCGCCGGGTTGACCAGCCGGATTTCCAGCGTGTGCTCGTCAAGGGCATGAACGCCAATGGATTCAGGCGGCGCTTCGCCGCGGCTGGCCTCGGCAACGCCAACGATGGGGTAAAGCAGGGAGACATACTGGGCCCCGGTTTCAGGATTGGAGATCCGGCGCCAGGCGAAGACGAAATCGTCGGCCGTGACCGGCACGCCATCAGACCAGAGAGCGTCGCGCAGATGGAAGGTCCAGACCAGACCGTCCTCGCTGACTTCCCAGCTCTCCGCCATGCCCGGGATCGGGTGGGCATCCGGGTCGTCGGTGAACAGACCGATGAACATGTCACCGATAATATTATTCTCCCAGGTACCGCTGGCCTTGTGCGGGTCGAGCGTGAGCGGTTCCGCGTTATTGCCACGGTTGAGGACAATCTCACCGGTTGGTTCCGACTGGTTGCCGCCACAATTAACGAGCGCCAATGCTGCCACTGACATCAATATGGCTGACAGAATTTTATTGCGGGTCACGGTTTCGGTCTCCCCTCCGAGGTCTCCAAGCGATTCACTGCCGCACTGTCTAACGCAACATCATCTACCGGTCGACACTTGCCGAGCGGTCGCGCATAGTCCGGTCAGGTTCTAGATATACTGGTGAACATGAATACGCGATTACTGATTCTTGTCGTTGCAGCTGGCTGGCCCTCGACGGCGCTGGCGCAGCCCCCCACCGCGCCGCTTGACGGCCTGTTCGCGTGCGAATCGGTCGTCGATGATGCCGCACGCCTGTCCTGCCTGGACGCCGCGGTCGCGGCGCTGCACAGCGAAACCGCGAGCGGCAATGTAATTGCCGTACAGCGCGGCGAGGTCGAGGCGGCCGAGGAAGCGACGTATGGCCTGAGAATCCCCGGCTTGCGGCTGCCATCCCTGCCCCGCTTCGCCATACCACGCAGTGAGGCGAGCGACCTGGCTGCCGCCGAACAGACCACCCAGACCTCCGGTACGCATACCGTGGAGCGGGACTCCAACGGCCAGATCGAGCGGATTGATCATCTGGCAATCACGGATATCCGCTTCAACCGCTCGCGGCGCGTCGTTGTGACGCTGGCCAATGGCCAGATCTGGCAACAGCTCGATTCCGATTCGACCCATATCGCGCGCAGTATCGAGGCCGACACCGGTGCCAGCATTCGCAGCGCGGCACTGGACTCTTACATGGTGAAAATCGGCGATAACGGGCGTTGGTTCCGCGCCCGGCGTACACAATAATTCATTCGGGAGTAGATTGATGATGACGTCACGCCTTGCCCTTATCGCCGCTGTCGCCGGGATCGCCATCCTGGCGCCGACAGCGGCGCTGGCCGATGATCCGATCGCGGACATCCTGGCCTGCCGCGCCGTCGAGCCGGTCGATGCCCGCCTCGCCTGTTTCGACGCCGCTGCTGAGGCGCTGGACACGTCCCATTCGAGCGGTGCCATCGTTACGGTGATGCGCGAGGATGTCGAGGCCGTCGAGCGCGACAGTTTCGGCTTCTCCATGCCCTCCCTGCCCCGCTTCCGCATCCCGCTACTGGCGGGACGGGCCGAGGCCAATGTCCGCGACGCCAACACCCTGATCGCGGCAGCAGAAGCCGGCGGCGAGACTGCAGACGCCACGCCAACCCCCAACGCCGCAGCCCCGGCCGCCAGCGCACCGGTCAATGATGCCGCCACCGCCGCCGCGACCGATGTCCAAATTCTCGATCGTGGTTCAGACGGGAATGTCGACCGGGTCATGATGCAGATCGCGCGCACCCGCGTTGTTGGCTACAACACGACGATTTTTTACATGGAAAACGGCCAGGTCTGGCGCCAAACCGATGATCTTGCCGTCCGCATGCCACGGAACCTCGAGGGCGTGACGGCCGAAATCCGTCGCGGGGCCATGAGCAGCTTCCTGCTGCGCGTCAATGGCCGCGGACGCGCCATCGCCGTCGAGCGTCAACGCTAAAGCAACGGCCTGAGACCGCATTCAAACATGCAAAAGGGCCGCCCTGCCAGGCGGCCCTTTTCATTGACATGATCCGCGACCGGCCGCGATTGCGACCATGCCCCCGTTTTTTGAGGGCTATTTCACACAGACCGGCTATCCGATGGGGGCGCAAGACGGGCTGACCGCGCAGGAGGCAGGCACAGGGCAAAGCCTGGTTCCAGGCCGCCGTGGCCGGCCCAGGCGGAACGCGCCAGGGTGAGGCGCGCTAATTAGTGAGTGTCCCCGTTTTTCGCAGGCATAGGCATCATTGGAGACGTTGCGCGTGGCGATCTGACCGGCCGGATTATAGGTAAAGCTGGTGGTCAGATCGCTGGTCGTGCCGGGCAGGTTGTGCGCCAGCGTCTGCAAGCGCGTGACGCTGTTGAACGCATAGCTCGTGGTGACGCCAGTACCGCGCGTGATCGAGGTGCGGCGGCCCTGTTAATGCGTGCCTGTCACCATTTATTTATGGGAACTTTCCACAAAACCCCCAATCTGAGCATGCCTCAAGCTGCCGTTTCCGCGTCTGCGACCATCCACGCGCGTAAAGAGAGTCGCACCAGCTTGCACCAACCCTCCGGGCGCTGGAGCTCCGCAAGCGCCGATTGCTGCCGGAACGATTTCTTCGGGTAAATGGTGACAGGCACCATTTGTGGAAGGTCAGTCACCCAAAAGTAGAACCTGTATCAGGGTCACGGCTAATGCAGCGTTGAAATAGGTGCCTGTCACCATTTATTTTGGGGTGCGGAAATTGTGGATGTCCCCGGTTTACGTTTTTTCGTTTCATAGTGGGTGCCTGTCACCATTTATTATTTATTCTTGGGGGCGCCGGACTGGTTGGACGCACTGGAGGCGAGCACGGGGCAAACCCCGACTCCGGGGCGCCGTGGCCGACCCAGGCGGGATGCGAAAGGGTGAGGCGCGCTAAATGGTGTGTCCCCGATTTTTCACCTTCTAATTCTTTACCAACCTTTACTGCGTCGATTCACTCAATTTTGCGGTCGCCTTCGTCCGAATATATATAAATGGATAGGTAATCGGTGCTACCATTACCATTACGAAACAAATGATCTGATCTATTAAAGGGTTAGTGAGCCTTACAATTTCATTTAACAATAGACGTCTACTGGAAATCCAAACCAAATAGAAAGTAACGAAGGGGCCGAAAATTTTTGCTTTCTCGTGGATATTTGTCGCCAAGCCACCATAGGAAACTGAGCTAAAGGCACCAACAAGGACGATAAATGTAAATGAGGCGAGGGACACAATTTCCAATAGCGAAATTATCGGCCCGAAATCGACCTTGGCCCTCCATCTAATCATCAAATATGGGATCAAAATTAATGTCGACGTCATGACCACTTTAGATGTGGCGCTAAGTGCCCGATCAAGAAGAACATCGCTGGACGTGCTGACATCCCCGCCAGCAAAGAAAGCTGCCACAATGAAAACATAGAAAGTTACAGGGTGCGTTAGCATTCTTCTCATTCCGAGGCTCCACAATCATACGTTAGACTAACGCTAACACCGAAACCTAGCGCAGCGGCAAAACTAACATTTGGGGCAACGCTGTTTGAGGTTACCCACGGCGCGCCATCCAGTGGACCACGTGGCGCGAGCGCACTCGGTCCTGTGTACATCCTCTGCTCCATTGCAGGAACCCCAGCCCGCAGCAAGAAGTCCACGGCATCTGTTGGCATTGGTGCGCTAACCGACCTGGAAGTTGTACGTGTGCCCAAGTCGAGAAAATCAACACCACTAATGCCGAACGACGCGGATGCTCCTTGCGTATATGAAGCAGTGCTCGAAGCCAAATCGGCCCGGTAAGTACCCGCGTCAAAAAGACCTCCAAGAGCGAGACCTTCATAATTTCCTTGGAGCGCAATTTGAGCCCCCAGCGAAAACTCGAACTTGGTTTGGTAGCAATTGGTTTGATCGTCGCTATCTCGCGCCCCACGGCTGTTGCCATTATTCTCGCGAGGAAAGCTCCCACGATCACCTCGGCCAGATCTGACCCATAGACTACCCATAAACGAACCCCAACTCCAACGACCTCCTGTCACAGTGAAACAGCCGCCGATACCGTCGCATACATCGAGCCCCATCGGATCCACCAAATTCACAGGATCCCCACCCACATAAGCATAGATATTCATGCCCCCAGCCTGACCGATCGGATCGGTCTGCATGAACCGCCCAAGCCGGGGATTATAGGCGCGGTTCTTGTAGTGATAAAGGCCGGTCTCTTCCAGCCAGACCTGGCCGGTATAGCCATAGCGGCCACTATTGGAGGCGCCGGGCATGCCGTATTCGTCATAGGTATTCGTATTGGCGGCGTCCCCGAACTGATTGGTGCGCGCCACAATTGACCCCCGCTCGTCGGCGATCAGCCAGAGCCGCATGCTGGTCCCGGAGCCGGCATATTCCACCAGCGGTTCGTCGGTGCCAGGGCCATGAACATAACGGCGTTGCAGCACGTGACTGCTATTGTATTCGGCGATCATATCGACGCCGTCATACTGAAAACGCACGTCCGGCGCCGTGCCGGTCAGCTGCACCAAACGGCCGAGCGGATCATAGCTCAGTGTCACCCCGCCGGAGACCGAGGTCAGCCGGTTGAGATAATCATAGCCGAAAGTGCGGACGCCATCGCCGGTCATATTGCCGCGACCGTCATAGGTCGGCGCGCTTTGGCCGGTAACGCTCGTGATCTGATTGAGGCCATTGGTGCCGTAGAGTAGATCCAGATTGACATGCCCGGTCCAGGCGAAGGCGTCATTGGACGCGGTCCGGCTGGTGATCTGACCGGCCGGGTTATAGGCATAGGTCACCGTCAGATCGTCACTGGTTCCAGTCAGATTCTGTGTCAGGCTTGCGAGCCGCGAAGCGGAATCGAAAGTATAATTGGTGGTGACGCCATTGCCGCGCGTAATTGAAGTGCGACGGCCCTGATTGTCATAGCTGTAGGTCGCCAACACCCCATAGCCGGACGAGGCACCATTTTCACGGACCGCCGTGACGGCGCCAGCCGTATTATGGTCGTATTTGACGTAGAAGCCGTCGGGCCAGGTGATCCGGGAGCGGTGTCCTGCTGCGTCATATTGATAGGACACCGCGCCATCACCGCCAGTCTGTTGAGTGAGGCGCCCCAGAGCATCATAGCTATTGCTGATCGATTGGGAGCTGGTAGCGACACTCAAAACCCGACCCAGCAGATCATAGGTGTAGTCCGTGTCGATCGTGGTACCGGGTGCGTTGACCTGGGTGACGCGGCCAAGATTGTCATAGGTGTAGAAGAATTGCTGGTCGCTCCGCACCCGCCGATTGGCGAGACGGCCATAGACATCATAGGTATAGATCTCGTCATCACTGCCCGTATTGGTGCCCGGCGTGGTCGGGCTGGGGTATTCAATCGAGGCGAGCCGGTCGAAACCGTCGCGCAGATACTGGGTGCGATTGCCTTCGCCATCGGTCAGGCTGACCAGCTGGCCATTATTGCTGTAGGCGCGCGTTGCCTCAACGATGGCGCCCGCCGTGGCATAGCCGCTGGTCGTGGTCGCGACCCGACCAACCGCATCATAAGTGTTGCGGGTGATCCGGTCCGGCCCGTAGGAGCCGGTTGTGGCCAGTGTGCAGGCCGAGCTGGGCGGTGAGGCCCAGTTGGCGGCATTCATCCTTTGGGCGACGCAATCAATCCGTCCCGCATTGTCGTAAGAATACTGGATCATCGCCTGCACCGAACTGGCTCCGGTGATCAGCCGCGCCTGGGTGGCACGTCCGCCGGCGTTGTAAACGACCTCCTGCCGGTCGATCAGGCTGAAGGCGGACCACGCCGCATCAGACTGGCTGGTCACCGTGCCAAACTCGACCTTGGTGGGCAGGCCATCGGAATTATAGGTGGTGCGCTGGGCGGGGTACAGCAAGGCGCCGGCGCCGTCCGGATCGGGCCCGACCTGGCCGATCAATTGACGCCCATTGTCATAGCGATAGCGCGTCGTATCGGCGGTGCCCGCAAGTGGGCCATCGACCGTCAGCAGATTGCTGACATGGTCATAGGTCATCGTCGTGGTTGTCACCAAAGTTGTGTTGCCAGCTTGGGCGGTTGCCGTGACGGGCAGGAGATTATTGGCGACACCGGTCGCGCCATAGGTGACGATTGTGAGCTGCTCATTGGTCGTGCCGATACAGCCCGCCGTCGCCGTGCCACTGGAGCAGGTCGATGATTGGGTCGGCAGATAGACCGGGCTGGCCGCCTGGATGATGCTCGCGGAGGTGCGTTTGTACCAAGCGTAGAGCGCGGTGTAAGTGATCCGCGTCTGTGGCCGGCTGCCACTGCCGGACGGGGCCGGTGAGGTCGCGGTCAGCATGCCGCCATGGGTGGCATCATAGGTGAAATCGGTCACATTTCCGGCCGCATCGGTCACTGAGCTCGGCTGGTTGCAGGTGCGCACATTTGTGCAGCTCGCCGGATAGGCGGTGCTGGTGACAATATCGGCCAGGCCCGAGCCGGACTTGGCGACCTGGCGCACCAGCGTGACATTGCTGCGGCTGTCATAGGTGTAATTGGTATAATTGCCTTCAGGCGCCGTCACCCGGGTTAGACGTCCACCGGTGTCATAGGTGTAAGTGGTGCGATTGCCGTAGCCATTCTGAGACGCCACGACGCGGCCGGTCGCAATCTCACTCTCGGTGATCGAGACGCGCGAGGTCGTGTCGGTAAACGTCGTCGTGCGGATACCCGCGGCATCGGCATAGGCATAGGTGCCGCCACCGCCACCGGCAATCCAGACCGAACTGACACCATAGGCGCCATAACCAATCGAGACCTGCGGCGAGATATCGCCGGGGCCATAAACGGCGGTCAGACGGCCATATTGATCGCGCACATATTTGGTCGCCCGTGACAGCGTGTCGTAGAAGGTGCGCTCACTATAGGTCGAATAGATCGTTTCACCGATGATGAGGTTGGGCCAAGTCTGCGTTAAACCGGTGCATGAAATGGCGGTCGGCGCGCAATAATCAACGGCGTTATTGATCAGCCTCGCCTGGGTAACGCGGTACCAGGACGAAAAATCACCGACATCATTCATCGTATTGAGCGCATAATTGAGATGCAGTTGATAGCCGGTATTGGTCGTGACCGATTGCAGCCGGTAATAAGGATCGGAGAGAACGTATTCTGGTTCATACCGGTTGAATCCAACCTGTATGAGATACGCGCCTTGCCGATAATGATACGTCAGTGTGAAGCCGTTCGGGCGCGTGACCGTGTGAAGCAAGGCCAAGCTGGCACCATAGGTGCGTGTCGTCGCCACATAGGACGCCAGAAACACCGCCACCGTCCCGTCGCCGAGCGTGTAGGTATAAGTGCCGAACGTTTTGGTGAGCGTCGATTGGCTGGCGTATTTTGGTGTATAAGTGCTGCCGCTCACCGTAAACAATTCGCTCGAACCACCGATGAATACCGTGATCTCATTGTTGAGCGGATTCTGATCGATGCCACCGACCACACTGTGCCGCCAGGCATTGCCCACGAAGACCTGGGAATAGCTCAAACCACCCGAACCGGGATTACCGATCGTGATCACGGGTGAATTGTTCACCGAGGCTCCTGAGGGCAGGTTGACGCCGTTGGCATCGATGTTCGGATTGACGATCGGGACGGCCTGGTCGGGCGGCGTTTGCGCGACAGCGCTCGCGTTGAAGAAAAATATGAGGCTGGCCGTTACAATTGCAGCAAACAAAGTCGACAAGGCGCGCATCGTAAGTCCTCCGGATTCAGCTCTGGATAGGTGACATTTCAGGAAGGAACAGCGCTCAGGCGCCGGTCGTCTTCTTCTCGATGCGATTGCCGGCATCGTCATACGTATAATCCGTCGTGACGCCGTTATTGACCGAGCCGGAATGGACAACCTTGATAACGCGGCCATGTGCGTCATAGGTATAAGTCACTGTCTCGGATGCGAAAGCAGGTGCGGACAACGTCAACGCCCCTGCCAGAACCAATAACAATCTCATGCGAGCCCCCTGCCCTATCGAGACCCACCGCCAAATTCTCGACGGGTGTGTCATCCAAAAACGTCACCAAAAGTTGCGCGAAACAACTCATCAATGCACGCTAGGGGTGATCGTAAACACAATCGACAAATTCAATCAACACGGAAATTTTATCCAGGCCACCCGCTAAGCGTTTACCCTTGCGCAACCAAGAGAATCCTATCGCAAAAACTTGCATCTCACGCCTATCCAACTTGAAAATGTCGGGCGTAAACGGATGACAATGGCCCATCCCACCTGGCCAGCGGCGCCGTCAGTGCACTGCCCAAACCCGCAAGCCACCCCCGATTCGCACAAAAAAAGGGCCGCCCTTCCAGGCAGCCCTTTTGATCTAGCGATGGAGTGTGTCTGCCCGTCAGCGATCCTTCGGGTCGATCGCGTCGCGCAGACCGTCACCGATGAAGTTGAGGCAAAACAGCGTCAGCATCATTGTCACGGCCGGCACGATCAGCGTCCACGGCGCGACTTCCATGTCCTGGGCACCAGCAGAGATCAGGCGGCCAAGCGATGTCAGCGGCTCCTGCACCCCAAGACCGAGAAAGCTCAAAAAGCTCTCGGCCAGAATGACGACCGGGATCATCAAGGTCACATAGACGACGACCGGACCGAGCACGTTGGGAATGATGTGACGCTGGATGATCATCCATTGCGACACGCCGGCGGCTTCGGCCGCTTCAACGAATTCCATCCGTTTGAGGGCAATGGTCTGACCGCGCACGATCCGCGCCATCGTCAACCATTCCACGGCGCCGATGGCGACGAAGATCAGGATGATATTACGCCCGAACACGACCATCAGGATGATGACGAAGAAAATGAAGGGCAGGGAATACATGATATCGACGAAGCGCATCATCACCTGATCGACCCGGCCGCCGATAAAGCCGGCGGTCGCGCCCCAAGTGACGCCGATCACCAGTGAGACGATGGTGGCGACAATGCCGACCATCAAGGAGACGCCGAGCCCGACCAGGGTTCGCGCCACCATGTCACGGCCTTGCGCGTCAGTGCCGAAGAGGTGCCAGTTTTCAAACGTGGGCGGCACCCAGACTTCGTCACGATAAATCGTGTCGTAGTCATGCACCCAGACACCCATCTGGCCGAGGACTGCCAGCACGATCAGCGTCCCGAGCACGATCAGACTGACCAGCGCTGCCTTGTTGCGCAACAGACGCGCGCGCGCATCCTCCCAGAGCGAGCGGCCTTTGACTGCGGCCGTCTCGATCAGCGCAGCCTTGTCATCCGGTGTTGAAATCGTTGACATTATTCGTACTTCACCTTCGGATTGAGGACGCCATAGAGCAGGTCCGCGACCAGGTTAAGGACGATGATCAGGCTGGCGTAAATAATCACGACGCCCATCACCAGCGTGTAGTCGCGCTGCAGCGCCGCATCGACGAAATGCTTGCCGATCCCGGGCAGTTGGAACACGACCTCGATCACCAGCGAACCGGAGATCAGCGCCGCGGACGCAGGTCCAAGATAGCTGACGAGCGGCAAAATCGCCGAGCGCAAGGCATGGCGCACGATCACCGCCGGCGGCGACAATCCCTTGGCCCGCGCGGTGCGGATATAATTGGAGCGCAGCACTTCGATCATGCTGGCGCGCATCAGGCGGGCAATAATCGCGATCTGCGGCAAAGCGAGCGTGATCACAGGCAGGATCAAGCGGTCCACTGTCATCCCCAGCCTCGGATCGAGACCGCCAGTTGGCAGCCATCCCAGATAGAGACCGAAGAACAGCGCCAGGATTGGGCCCGACACGAAGGGCGGAATGGAAATCCCGACCATCGCGAACGTCATCACGGCAAAATCGCCGCTGGTGTTCTGCCGCAGGGCGGCAACCGAACCGAGGAAAGAGCCGGCGAATACGGCCAGGATCATCGAAGAAATGCCGATTGTGGCGCTGACCGGAAAGCCTTCGCTCAGGATCTCGGCAACGTCCTTGTCCCGGACTTTCAGGGATGGTCCCAGATCGCCGTGGAACAGATTGCCCATGTAATCAAGGAATTGCCGCCAGACCGGCTGGTCCATGCCATAGCGCGAGAGCAGAAGCTGGCGCGTCTCGTCCGGCATGGGGCGTTCAAGGTCGAACGGCCCGCCTGGAGCGGCGTGCATCATGAAAAACGCGACCGCAATGATCACGAGAATCGTGGGGATGGCGATTAGAACTCGCCTGAAAATAAAACCAAACATACTGAATAGGGCTCATTCCGGGTTTTGATGCAGTTTCAGTCTGGCGGTCGCGATGTCAATGAAGCCTGTGTCGCTGCGATGCAGCATCGTCGACGGATAAGGGCGGAACAGCTGCAGTTCGCGACGGCGCCGGATGGACCACCATTAATGCACCGACAAGCTGACAGGCCGCAAGTAGCAGCAGCATCCATCCCATGCGCACAAGGCGCTTGCCTAGAAACCTGGCGACGTCCAAATTCAAACCCTCGATATCAGCGTTCCAAGTCGATCACGCAATTTCTGCGCCGTCTGTGAACGAGCGTGATTTGCGTGTGTTCTCCGTGCACTTAATATGCGCGGGGCAAACCCGGAGGAGCCATGTCCATGCACCGTGCGCTTTGGTGGCAGGATTTTGAGTTCCAAGATGGCGTCGTCACCGTCAAGAAGACGGGCGCCCGCTTGCGACTCGAACCCGGTTTGATCGGCGAAGTCCTGTCCTGGTTCCCGTTTTATTTCGTGGTCGAAGCCTGGCGCTTGGGCCGATCGTCCCGTTCTGGGCCAAAAATCTGGTTCGCGCCTGACCGGCCGCGGCCCTGGTATCTGATCTGGTCTGTCCTGCACGCTGCGGGGGCGCGGATCGCAAAATCTGCGGACGAAGCCGATGCTGTGTTCTTTTTCGACGATTCGACCAGTGGCAGCACAATGGAGTGGCCACCGGAGGCGCGGGCGATCAATCGCCATTGCCAGAGCATCGCCAAAAGCCATGTCGGCGCCGTGTTTGAGCAATGCTTCGGCTATTCGCTGAACGTCGACCCGGCCCAATTCAACGGCAAAATGGTTCGAAAATCGGAGGCCAATGGGGCCCATGACGGCCGGATCGTTGAAGGGCCGTGCGCAGCCGAACCGGGCTTTGTCTATCAAAGGGTGATCGACAATTCGATCGCGGGCGGCATGGTCGAGGACATCCGCTGCCCGACGGTTGGCGGCACGATCCCGCTCGTCATTCTCAAACAGCGACTGGCCTCGCACCGCTTCGCCAATACAAATGACAATGTGGAGCTCGTCGAGACCCACACCGTCCTGTCAGCATCCGAACAGGCACAATTGTCCGATTTTGCGCGCGCCATGCGACTCGATTGGGGTGGGCTGGACGTGCTGCGGGACAAGGCGGACGGCCGGCTCTACGTTGTCGATGTCAACAAGACCGATATGGGGCCACCCATTATCATGGCCATGGACGACAAGATCCGCATCACAAAGAGACTGGCCGCCGCATTTCTCGATTTCTTGCTTCAAAAACCTGTGTCGGAACAACAAGCTGTATCATGACGAGTATTCCGTTTCTCAAAGATTTCGACTTTGAATATGGCCGCTGCGAACAAATTTCGCCGGCCGTCCGACGTGTGATCGCCCCCAATCCGGGGCCGTTCACCTATACCGGCACCGGTGTCTATATTATCGGCCATGGCGATGTTGCCGTCATCGATCCGGGTCCGTTTGATCCCATCCATGAGGCCTCGCTTGACCAGGCACTGGCCGGCGAGCGCGTCACGCACGTCTTCGTGACCCACCATCATCTCGACCATTCGCCATTGGCCCACCCGCTCGCTGCCAAGCACGGGGCGCAAGTCTATGGCTTCGGCGCCCAGAGCGCCTCGCCGGCGGGCGGCGAGGTCCGGCTCGAGGCCGGCGATGATGTCGGTTTCCGGCCGGATGTCGAGATCGAGGACGGACAGGTTTTCTCCGGCCCCGGCTGGACACTCGAAGCTCTGCACACGCCCGGCCACACCTCCAACCATGTCTGCTACGCCCTGAAAGAAGAGAATATCCTGTTCAGCGGCGACCATGTCATGGCGTGGTCAACCAGCGTGATCAGCCCGCCGGACGGGCATATGGGCGATTATCTTCGGGAATTGGCGCGTGTGCGCGACCGCAATTTCACCCGGCTATGGCCAACGCACGGCCCGGCCGTGGAAAAACCGGCCGAGTTCGTGCAGGCCTATATCGATCACCGGCTTGAGCGCGAGCACCAGATCCTCGATCAACTGGCCGCAGGCCCGCAATGCGTTCCGGAACTGGTGACGGCCATCTACACCCATATCGACAGACGCCTGCATCCTGCGGCCGCGCATTCAGTGCTCGCCCATATGATCCATCTGGTCGAAACTGGGCGCGTGGAGTGTGAGGGCGAGCCAAGCCTGACGTCAGTCTTCGCACTCGGCAGCCAGACCTAGCCGGCGGCAAGGGCCTCCAGGAAGGTTTTCACCCGCCCCGCATTACGACCCAGATCATGGACGGGTTGGCGCGCCAGCGAACGCATATCAACGATGCTGCCTCCCGCCTCGTCGGACCTGATCCGAACCGCCATATCGTCGCGAAATCCGAACCAGAAGCCCTCAGCACCGGCTTCAAACATGCCCGCTTGCCTGGACGCTGTGCCAACCCGCCATCCACGATCCCGCGCCAGATCAAGCGCGCGACCAAAGACGCTATCAGCGGGCTCCGCGAGCTGGAGCGAGGCGATTTCAGGATAATATTGTGCCTGCAAGACCGGGAGGTCTTGCCCGTCTGCGGCCGTCTTTCCGGCATAGGCCAGGTCTGAGTCGCTGGTCAGCCGACGCTCCAGAAACGCCGTCGAAAAGCCCGGCGGATCGGAAAAATCCGTCGTGATATCGAGCAGCGCCGGCTGGGCTTGCTGCAGCCGGTTGATATGGATCATCCAACCCATCCCCGTTGAAGCAATAAGCAGAATGGCGATGGCACTCGTCCAATTGCCGTGCGACCGCTTGGCGAAGGCGAGGTGGATCAGGATGAAACTCGCCGCCAACACCCCCGACACGAGACCGGCAAGCAGGAGTGCAAATCCCCAAGCATAAGTCATCGTCTCGAGACCGGTGTGCCAGTCCCAGAATTCCCACTTGGTACCGAATGCCGCCACGACGAACCAAAGCGGAATCGTCAACGCAAGCAGCCCACAGATCGCGGCTATAACGTCAATCGCCCGTCGCAAAATTTCGATGAACCGCGCCATTTCAGCCCCTCCGGCTGGTTCCGTCGATCAAGGGTACAACCGATTGACCGTCCAAGGCGAGGTTAAATCTGCCCTTTTAAACATCAACCGGTCATGCAGCCGAAATGGGCGGTCGCGCCAAAACTCGATCGCCGTCGGTCGCAAACGAAAGCCGGACCAGTGCGGCGGCCTTGGCACTTCGCCGAGACCAAAGCGCGCCGCTTCGCGCGCCACGGCCTTCTCCAGCGCAAAGCGGCTTTCGAGCGGTTGCGACTGGGTCGAGGCCCAGGCGCCGATCCGGCTGTCGCGAGCTCGCGACGCGAAATAGGCGTCGGCCTCGGCCGCATCGACCGGCTCGACTGCGCCGCGCACCCGCACCTGACGCCGCAGCGATTTCCAGTGAAAACACAGGGCGGCGCCGGGATTGAGTGTCAATTGGCGGCCCTTGGCGCTCCCCAGATTGGTGTAGAAGACAAACCCGCCGCGATCGACGTCCTTCAAAAGCACCATGCGCAGATCGGGGAAGCCCTCTGCATCGACTGTCGCCAAGGCCATCGCATTGGGATCATTCGGTTCTTTCTTCTTTGCGTCGGCAAGCCATTCGGCGAACAATTCCAACGGCTCGTCGCGATCAAAGATCTCGACCGAATTGGCCTCATTGGTCCGGGCATAGGCCGCCGCATCTGGACTGGGCGGAATCAGGTTTTTGTCACTCATCAATCGATCTCCGGCGGCACCTCACTGTCCTAGTGCATTTTCCACAGCGGGGGGAACCGGTTTTGTGGTGCGACATCGGGATGCAGGACGGGATGAAGCTGTTGCGGGTCGCGTCAACCTTTCAGGAATCTTCTTGCGTTATCGATGCAGGATGACATCGCGTGTTTTGACAGTAGTTGCGGCCTATGCCGCGTTCGGTCTGGAGCCGGGCGCCGGGCTGATCGCGGCCAAGCGTGCCTTCCGCGAGCGGGTCAAAACCCTGCATCCAGACACGACCGAACCGACGCCTGAAGCCCTGTCCAGACTGGCCGCCATTGTCGATGCGATCCGCTTTCTCGAGAAGACCCTGCCAGCCTGCATGGAAATCGGAATCAGCGCCCACCAGGCCCGGCAAGGCCTGACCCGATCACTGCGCTCAGGCGATCGGGCGATCATCGTGCGCATTCCGCCGGGCGTAACCGATGGTGCCTGCCTACAGGCTGTCGGCGAGCCCGACACGACCGTTCAGGTCCGCGTTCTGGCGGCGACAAATGAGCCCGGCAAGCCACCGGCCGCGCCCGATTTCGAACCATTGGACGATTTCGTCGAAGCGTTTTCACGGCCTTCGGCCAATGCCCGTTTCGCACGCTGGATCCGCAAGGCACAGTCCGCCGCGTGACGCCGGGCCATTCGCCGACTATGGTCTGAAAAAAGCGCGGACCGACCATGTCACACAATACTTTCGGGCATTTGTTCAGAGTCACGACCTGGGGCGAGAGCCATGGGCCGGCGATTGGCGCCGTCATTGATGGCTGTCCGGCAGGCATCCCGCTGAGCGAAGCCGATCTGCAGCCTTGGCTCGACCTGCGCCGGCCTGGCACGTCACGCCACGTCACCCCGCGCCAGGAGCTCGACCAGGTCCGCATCCTCTCCGGCACGTTCAGCGATGATCGCACCGATGGTCCCGTTACCACGGGCACGCCGATCAATCTGATGATTGAAAACCAGGATGCCCGTTCGAAAGATTATGGCGATATCCGCGATAAATGGCGGCCTGGCCATGCCGATTATGTCTATGACATGAAATACGGCATTCGCGATTATCAAGGCGGCGGACGGTCCTCGGCACGTGAAACGGCCTCGCGCGTCGCCGCTGGCGGCATTGCGCGCAAGGTGCTCGGCGACGGCATCTCCATTCGCGCCGCGCTGGTTCAGGTCGGCGCACGCAAGATCGACCGGGCGCGCTGGGATTGGGATGCTGTCAGCAATAACCCCTTCTTCTGCCCTGATGCCGCGACGGCCGAAATTTGGGCCGCCGACATGGATTCCCTGCGCGCCGACGGTTCGTCGACCGGCGCGATTGTCGAAGTCGTTGTCTCCGGCCTGCCGGCCGGCTGGGGCGCACCGGTCTACGCCAAGCTGGACAGTGAGATGGCGGCGGCGATGATGACGATCAATGCGGTCAAGGGTGTCGAGATCGGGGCCGGTTTCGGCGCCGCTGCGATGCGCGGCGAAGACGCAGCCGACGAAATGCGGATGGGCGAGGACGGTCCGGTCTTTCTGTCCAACCATAATGGCGGCGTTCTCGGTGGCATCTCGACCGGACAGGATCTGGTGATCCGCTTCGCGGTCAAACCAACCTCCTCGATCCGGATCGAGCGGCGCACGCTTGATCGCGATTTTGCCGAGACCACGATCGAGACGCGCGGCCGTCATGACCCCTGCGTCGGGATCCGCGCCGTGCCGGTTGGCGAAGCGATGGCGGCGATCATATTGGCCGATCAAAAGCTGCGCCATGCCGGGCAATCCGCCTTCTGAGCCAGAAACATGAAGGGCGTGTTCATCCCCGGCTCATCAAGTTTTGGTTAACCTTGTTCAGAATGGCGCGGGGATTCCGTGCTCGCCGTCCTGAAGGAGCCCGCCCAGATGACCAAACTCACCTTGCTCACCGCCACAGCCGCCGCACTCATCCTGCTGCCTGGACTGGTTTTCACGGAGGCCGCCGATGCGCAGCGCCGTCACGAAGGCAATGGGTCGGGGCGAGCCGGCGCCTCAGACTCTCATGATCGCGGACGAGCAGAACCGCGCGGCGACAGACCATCCCGCACCGACCATCAACGCGGCCAGCGACAAGCCACCCCGCCACCGCAACGCCGCGATAGTAGTAGTAATAGCCCCCCCCGCCCCCAACGATCCGCCTCCCGTGGCGACCTGTCGCAAAATCACGGCGCTCCGAGCGCCGGGCGCGGGAATCCAGGTCGCGGTCACGGCGCGCCGGTCATGAACCCCGTCAATCCGCGCCTTCAGCCGGCTCCGACCCAGGGCAGTGGTCGCCGCGCTGGCCTTGGCGGCCATCAGCCGGGCCCGGCAATAGATCACGGCACACGAACTGGCCCCAGCCGGCCCGATTCACATCCCGGCACGCGTGGTGGCAACAACCCGCGCGATGCGCGATTTGGATCCGGCCGCCGCGATTCACATACCGGGTCAGGTGGTGGCTATAATCCGCGCGGTGCGAGGTCGGGCACAGACCGGCGAGATTCACATCCAGGAACGGCTGGCGGCTATAACCCGCGTGGCCCGAGGGTCGGGCACGATCGCCGCGACTCCCATCCCGGCACGGCGGGTGGATACAATCCGCGTGGCCCGAGGGTCGGGCATGATCGCCGCGATTCACATCCCGGCACGGCGGGTGGATACAATCCGCGCGCGCATCGCCCCGGCAATTATCGCAATGATCACCGCCGCCAGGAATTCGCCCAACGGCGCCGGTCATTTTACCACACCGATCATCGCCGCGATGTTCGCTGGCTCCACCACATGAATGTGGGTTGGAGCAGCTCGCCCTATTATGGCCATTACGGTCCCTCGACGCGGTGGCGGTATAATTCCCGTTATTATGACTCTGGCTATAACAACCGGCAATTTGCCTATTACGATCAGGCCTGCCGCTATGACCGCAATGGCAATGGCACGGCTGTCGGGGCGATTCTTGGCGCGATCATTGGCGGTGCGGCGGCGGATGGCGACAATGTCGGCACCGGCGTCCTGCTCGGCGCTGGCTTTGGAGCCCTGCTGGGCAACGCCGTCAGCCAGCTCGATGACTGCGACAAGGTCCAATACCAGTACGCAATGAATTACGCCTTCGAAAACGGGCAACCCTATTACTGGGGCAATCCCTATTCCGGCGTTCGCGGCAGCATCACGATCCGCGAGAGCTATGCTTCTGGCAACACCCAGTGCCGCTGGGGCGATGCGGAGATCTACATGCCGGACGGGACGTATAATTACGACCGTGTCCGCATGTGCCGCGATGCCTATGGCGACTGGGAAGTGGCCCGCCAGCAATAAGACAGACCATTGCAATCGGGGGTCGGGCCCATCGCCCGGCCCTTTTTAGTAATCGCGGCACCGCAATTGCAGCCGAGGAAATTAACGTTCATCCCAGGCTCATCGGCCCGGTTTTATGGTATGGGTGAAAGTCGGGCCAGAGATGGCCTGCCCACGCCAGGAGAGTGACATGAAACTGCTGACAACCGCCCTGCTCGCCGCCACAGCCTTCGCTGTCGTGGCACCCGCCGCCTCCGCCCAGTCGCAGGCATACGGCAATTGCCAATCTGATCGCCAGGGCCGCCAGGTCGCCGGCGCCATCATCGGCGGCATTCTCGGCGCGGTGATCGGCAATGAGATCGCCGATGATTCCAATAACCGACCGAACTATCGCCGCGGCGGCCGCGGCCACCATGATAACTATCGCGGCCGGAATTACCGCAATGACCGCGGCAATGCCGAGGAAGTCGGCACGATCGCCGGTGCTGGTGTTGGCGCCCTGATCGGTGCCGGTATCGCCGGCGGTGATGGTTGCGACAATCGCCGCGCCACCCGCACCTATGGCGATTACGAGGCCTATCCCGGCAAGCCCGGCTATGCCGACAATTCCTATCAGGACCAGGGCTATCGTGGCTATCCAACGCAAGCCTATCGCGATGACGGCAGTGATTATGGCTATATCGACGGCTCGAACTCGCGCTCATCCACCCAATTGCTGGGCGGGGCGCAGGCCGATCCCTACGCGCGCACCTATAATGCTGGTGCGCAGCAGGACTCGAATTGCCAGTGGACCTCAACCCGCCGGATGGACGAATACGGCCAACCGATCGTCGACCAAGTCTATATGTGCCAAGGCAATGACAATATCTGGCGCCCTTACGACACCTACACGCAGTAATTTCCGGGCGTGATCGCCAAAGCCGTTTCATCGACTTCAATCTCGGTGGGACGGCTTTGGCGTGCCGGCACATTTGTGTACCGAAAAACCGGTTCCCACTTTTGCTGGAAATGCTGGGTTCTCGATGGTCGCATTTCCGAACCGCAAAACCGGTTCCCACTTTTGCTGGAAATGCTTCAGCAATTCGATTCGACATTGCGGCGGGCGGTGATTAGGTACTCCTGATTGCCGTCCCCGCCTTTGACCGGACTTTCCATGACATCGCGCACTGAGAAGCTCTCAAGACCGTCAAGAACGGCGCGGACCTCAGCGACGGCGCGCGCCCGCTCCTTCCCGTTCTTCACCAGTCCGCCACGGCCAATTGAAGCCCTGCCGACCTCGAATTGGGGCTTTATCAGCGCGATCAAATCCGCTTGGTTCGCCGCCAGGGACATCGGATTGGGGATCACTTTCAGCAAGGAAATGAAGCTGGCATCGCAAACGATCAGCGATGGCGCCGGCGTGCAATCCGACGCGGTCAATGATCGCGCATCGACCCCTTCCATCGAGACGACTCGCGAGTTAGCCCGCAAGCTCGGGTGAAGCTGGTCGCGGCCGACATCGACGGCATACACACGCGCCGCGCCGCCTTCGAGCAGGACCTGGGTGAAACCACCGGTCGATGATCCGACATCCAGACAAATACGGCCTGCCGGATCGATCCCGAACGCCTCCAGTCCGGCCAGCAATTTAAGCGCCGCCCGCGACACATAAGGGTGAGCCGGCTGGGCGCTCACCACGGCTCCTTCGGCGATTTTCTGCGAGGCTTTGATCACGACCACCCCATCGACAGTGACCGTGCCGGCCGCGATCGCCTCCTGCGCCTTGGCGCGAGTCTCGATCAGCCCGTGCTGCACCAGATAGAGATCGGCCCGCATCACAACACGACCCGGTAACGGCATTTTTGCAAAATGCCATGCTCATGCATCACATGACCGACCGGGATATCGACGGTATCGACATGGGCGCCACCGATCTTCTCGCACACGCGTCGCGAGGCGAAATTTTCCGGATTGCAGGTGATCCAGACCTCTTCATAACCCAGCTCGCGCATCACGTTCAGCGCCAACCGGCAGGCGGCGGTGACATGGCCGCGCCCGCGAAACGCCGGGTAGACCTCATAACCGATCTGGCCAAAATACCGTTTCAGATCATCGCTGTCGCCGAGACGGAGTCGGACTTCGCCAACCGCCCTTCCGGCTATATCAATCTTGTAGCTCAAAATTGGAACATGGGTCGGAGCTTGCGGCTCGACATATTCGCCCAGCCGAATCGTGACCCCGCCGCCGCTCATTTCTTCCGGCGGCATCGCCATCCGGTCCATGCGCTTCACCCTGCCTACCCGGCCTATTCAGCCAGCATTGGAGCGACCACGAGCTTGGCCACATCCTGGCTGCGGCCGAGTGCCTCCAGCGCGGTGGCGGCAATGTGGCGGGCATTGAGCCCGGCCGTGTCATACATTTTGAACGGCGCATCATGGTCCTGGAACACATCCGGCAGGGTCATGGTGCGGATCTTCAGCCCGTTATCGAGTGCCCCGCGTTCAGCGAGCAACTGCAGCACAAACGCGCCGAAGCCGCCGCGTGCGCCCTCCTCGACCGTCACCAACACTTCATGCTCGCGCGCCAGGCGCAGGATCAGATCTTCATCGAGCGGTTTGGCAAAGCGGGCGTCAGCGACCGTGGTCGAATAACCCTGGGCGCCCAGCGCATCGGCGGCCTTGAGCGCTTCCTCCAGCCGGGTGCCCAGCGATAGAAGGGCAATACGGCTACCCTCGCGAACGATACGGCCCTTGCCGATTTCGAGCGGCTCGATCAGCGCCGGCATGTCGATGCCGAGACCATTGCCGCGCGGATAGCGGAAGGCAGACGGGCCATCATCAATCTGCGCCGAGGTGGCGACCATGCGTGCCAGTTCAACTTCGTCGGCGGCAGCCATCAACACCATGCCCGGCAAGGCACCGAGATAACCGACATCAAACGCGCCGGCATGGGTCGCGCCATCAGCGCCAACCAAACCGGCCCGGTCGATTGCGAAACGCACGGCCAAGCCTTGGATCGCCACATCATGGACGACCTGGTCATAGCCACGTTGCAGGAAGGTGGAATAGATCGCGGCAAAAGGTTTCATCCCGTCCGCAGCCAGCCCAGCCGCGAAGGTGACCGCGTGCTGTTCGGCAATACCGACATCGAAACAACGGTCAGGAAAGCGTTCGGCAAACAGGTCCAGCCCGGTTCCGGCCGGCATGGCAGCGGTAATGCCGACAATGCGGTCATCGGCTTCCGCTTCGCGGATCAATTGCTGGGCAAATACCTTGGTGTAGGAGGGCGGGCCGCTGGCGGCCTTTTGTTGCTCGCCGGTGACGACATTGAATTTGGCGACGCCATGATATTTGTCGTCGGCGGCCTCGGCGGGGGCATAGCCCTTGCCCTTCTGGGTCACGACATGAATCAGCACCGGGCCGTCATCGCCGTCGCGGACATTGCGCAGAACCTGCACCAGCTGGTTGAGATCATGGCCGTCAATCGGGCCGACATAGCGAAAGCCCATTTCTTCAAACAGGGTTCCGCCCATCGCCATGCCGCGCATGTATTCCTCGGCCTTGCGCGCCGGACCCTCGACACCGATCGCCTTGGCGACGCCCTTGCCGATCTTGCGCAGCGAGCGATAGCTTTTCGAAGATACCAGCCGGGCGAAATAATGGCTCATCGCGCCGACCGGCGGTGCGATCGACATGTCGTTATCGTTGAGAATAACGATCAGGCGCTTGTCGAGCCCGCCGGCATTATTCATCGCCTCATAGGCCATGCCCGCCGACATCGCGCCGTCGCCGATCACGGCGATGACATTATTGGCCTCGTTCTTCAAATCGCGTGAAGCGGCAAAGCCGAGCGCCGCTGAGATCGAAGTTGAGGCATGTGCGGCACCAAACGGGTCGTATTCGCTTTCCGAGCGCTTGGTGAAGCCGGACAGGCCCTGCCCCTGGCGCAGCGTGCGAATCCGGTCACGGCGGCCGGTCAGGATTTTATGCGGATAGCATTGATGCCCGACATCCCAGATCAGGATATCCTTCGGCGTTTCAAACACATGGTGCAATGCCGTCGTCAATTCGACCACGCCCAGCCCGGCACCCAGATGCCCACCGGTCACAGAAACCGCATTGATCGTCTCGGCACGCAATTCGCTGGCGACCCGTTTGAGGGTCTCGAGATCGAGATTCTTCAGATCGGCAGGCGTCGCGATACGATCAAGATTGGGTGTGCTGTTGGGCATTCGATTACTGGCCTTTCAGGAGCGGCGCGTGAGAACGTAGTCGACCACTTCTTTGAGAGTGTCTGCCCGCGCGCCGAAAGGTTCAAGGTGATCCTTGGCTTGCGCGGCCAGGTGCCGCGACCGATCCAGTGCGCCCTCAACCCCCAGAATGGTGACAAAGGTGGCTTTTCCTTGACCGGCATCCTTGCCGACCGCTTTTCCTGTATCCGACGCGCTGCCAGTGGCATCCAGCAGATCATCGGTGATCTGGTAGGCCAGACCGAGATCATGCGCAAATCCTTCAAGCGCTCGGCGGATATGCGGTTCCACATCGCGCAGGATGAAGGCGCTCTCGGCGGCAAAGCCGATCAGCGCGCCGGTTTTCATCCGGTGCATGCGGGTGACGATTGAAATATCAAGCTCCTGGCTCTCGCCGAGAATATCAATCATCTGGCCGCCGACCATGCCATAGGCGCCGCAGGCACGTGACAGACGCTCGACCAGCTTGGCCCTAACGCTGCCGCGATTATGGGTGTCCGGATGGGCGAGGATCTCGAAGGCAACGGCCTGTAGCGCATCGCCGGCCAGAACGGCCGTCGCCTCGTCATAGGCGCGGTGCACGGTCGGGCGGCCGCGTCTGAGGTCGTCATCATCCATGCAGGGCAAATCATCATGGATCAGCGAATAGGCGTGGATGCACTCCAGCGCCGAGGCGACGCGCAACAGGCCGCGCTCATCGGCATTGACCAGACGGCCGCATTCCATCGCCAGAAACGGGCGCAAGCGCTTGCCTGGCCCGAGCGCGGCATAGCGCATCGCGGAATTGAGTTGGGCTTCCGGCCCCTCCGCACGGGGCAATAGCGCATCGAGTGCGACCGTGACCCGATCGGCGGCCTCGTTGAGACGCTGTTCGAAATTCTCCATCACGCTTGCCTGTCCTGTTGGAATGAGTCTGCCCTGCGAAATCCGTTACCGGCCTAGTGAAGCCGGGATCCGTTCGGCACGTTTTGATCGGGTGCCATCAGCACAATCTCTCCCTTGCCATCAGAAACGCCGAGAGTCAGCACTTCAGAATGCATCGGACCGATTTGTCGCGGTGGAAAATTCACCACGGCGAGCACTTGCTTTCCGACCAGGCTTTCAGGCGTGTAGTGCGTCGTGATCTGGGCCGAGGATTGTTTCTCACCGAGCTCACCGCCGAAATCGATCCAGAGCCGGATCGCCGGCTTGCGAGCTTCAGGAAAGGCGGCGGTGCGAACGACCGTGCCAATCCGGATATCAAGCTTGAGAAAATCTTCAATCGTCGCGCTCTGACCGCTCACCGGATCAGTCCAGCCCGGCCGGCTCGAGTGCCGGTGCGCCGTCTTCACCACGGACGATTTTCTCGACCTTCAGCTCGGCGTCTTTCAGCTTGCCATCGCAATGGGCACGCAGGGCGGCGCCGCGCTCATAGATCGCAATCGAGCGCTCGAGTTCGACTTCGCCCGACTCGAGTTGTTTCACAATCGCTTCCAGCTCGGCAAGCGCCTGCTCGAAGCTCATTTTTTCGATCTCGGCATTGGGTGCGTCGGGCATCACGATTCTCCTGCAGGCTCGCAACATAGGCAGCCACCCGCCGGGCGGCAATTGCACAAATTATCGGGAACGCAATTCGTATCGGCGGAAAGACCAGTAGTTATCGCCGCCATCGCGCACGCAGTGCCAGCCAAGCGCCCGCAGGTGTGGCCGCAGCATGCGGTTGAACCAGCCATGGGCACACAGCAAAACCGGTCCCGATTTGGCGGCCTCGACCAGAATGCTCGCGGCCAGAGCGGCGCGCGTCTCGGCATCCTTGCGGCTTTCACGTCCGCGCGAAAAGCCCAGCCACCAGGAGCAGCGCGCAAACACGCCCCAAGTCTTGGCCATGAAGCGGCCCGGCATGGCCGGTGGCGGCAGTTCGGCTTCGATGAAACAGGGCTCGATCACCAATTCACGGCCCGGCGCGACGGCACGCGCCGTCTCGATCGCCCGGCGCAATGTGCTGGCAAAGATGATCTGTGCTGCCGCGCCGGCCGCGACCAGATCGTCCGGTGGCACCTGCCCGGCTACCAGGCCTGCGGGCTGATAACACTCATCCCACCAGCTCTCATAGCGGCGCCAATCGAGCACAGCGCTGCGGTCGGCATCGGGCTTGCCGTGCCGGGCAATGGTGATCGGTCCCGGTTGTGACGGGGAAGGCAAATTGTCAGATTGGGTCATCGGCTGGCTGGCGGGGGCCGACACATTCAGACGGTGCGCCCCGTCGCGACCGGCCTGACCAGAACTCATGCCTCGACCAAGGCCTGCACAAAGGCAGCTGCCGAGCGGCCGAGCGCGGGGCAGTCGTATCCGCCCTCCAGCACAGAGACAAGCCGTGATGAGGCAAATTCTGCGGCCAGTCCCGCGAGTTGGCTGGCAGCCCACGCGAAATCGGCCTCCAACAGGGCGAGGCCGCCGGCCGGATCGCGCTCGTGCGCGTCAAATCCAGCCGAGACAAAAATAAATTCCGGCCGGAAGGCGGCCAACGCCGGACGGACCTGCCGGGTGAAGGCGTCACGCCAGGCGGGGCCTTGCGTGCCCGCCATCAAGGGCACGTTGACCACATTGCCATTGAGGCCGGTTTCATCGGCGCTGCCAGTGCCGGGATAGAGGGGAGACTGGTGCAAGGACGCGAACATCACCCGCGTGTCCAGTTCGGCCAAGCATTGCGAGCCATTACCGTGATGGACATCGATATCGACGATCGCTACTCGCGCCAGTCCATGCACTTCGAGCGCATGCAGCGCCGCGATGGCAATTGAGTTGAGCAGGCAAAAGCCCATCGCCCGGTCGGGTTCGGCATGATGGCCGGGCGGACGCGCCAGGCAGAAGGCGGCATCAGCCTCGCCGGCCATAATGCGGTCAACGGCATCGATCGAGGCGCCCGCCGTCGCCAGCGCCGCCCGCCAGGTGTCGCGGCAGACCTTGGTATCAAGATCGAGCGAAACCCACTCATCAGCCGCCGCCGTGTCGCAGGCATCGCGGATACGCTCGATATAGTCGGCGGTGTGGAAGCGCTCGACCGATGCTGTTTCAGCCGGCCTCGCCTCGTGCCAGACCGGCCCCGTCAATGCCGTCAGCGCGTCGCGTGCGGCGAGATAACGGCCCTCATGTTCGGGATGGCCCGGCGGTACGCGATGCATCCGGCTGGCTGGATTGTCGATAACCAGTGTTCTCATGGTGTCAGTCTGTTCTGAATTTCATGGACAACAAACCGTACTGGCAAAAAACCGAATGGCACAGCGGCAATGCTCAGCCGCGACGCACCGTGACGCCGCGCCTAATGCCCCAGCGTCACATTCATGATCTTGACACCCGGGGGGGCCGGCACATCCTCGGGCACGAAGAAATCAGGCAGGAGCTCAATGCCGGGCACATAGCTGTATTGTTCGAAATCACGCTCGCCTTCTGCATAAAGGAAGCTGTCATCGATCAGGAAATTGCCGGTGAAGCTGGCCGCCGGCTTGTTGAGAACGCGATAGGCGGTTTCAGCGAGGATTTCCGGCTTGCGGCAGGCTTTCATCGCTTCATCATCGGCGAGAATGTTGGAAATCGCCGCCGTCGCAACCGCTGTGCGCGGCCAGATCGCATTGGCGGCGATACGGCCCTTGAACTCCTCGCCCCAACCGAGAATGCACAGACTCATCTGATATTTGGCGCTGGTATAGGCGACGTGCGGGCCAAACCACATCGGCCGCATATCGAGCGGCGGCGACAGGGCGATGATGTGGGGATTGTCGGACTTTTCCAGCCAGGGCAGGCATTTCTGCGTCACCATGAAAGTGCCGCGGCCATTGACCTGGTGCATCAGGTCATAGCGCTTCATCGGCACATCAACCGTGCCGCGCGGGAAAATCGCCGAAGCGTTGTTGATCACGGCATCAATGCCGCCGAACCGGGCCACCGCCGCAGCGACAGCCGCCTCAACCTGCGCTTCGTCACGAATATCGCATTTGACAGCCAGCGCCTTGCCGCCCGCCGCCTCAACCGCGTCGGCCGCCGAGTGGATCGTGCCCTCCAGCTTGGCCTGCTGCGTGTCCGACTTCGCGGCGATGACGATATTGGCGCCGTCGCGGGCACAGCGCTCGGCGATCGCCAGGCCAATGCCGCGGCTCGCGCCAGTGATGAATATCGTCTTGTCCTTGAGGCTCATGGCGCTCTCCCGATCCGGTTTCAGACCGTGAGGTTAGAGCGGTATTACAGCCAGTGCCAGACCCGTCCCGACGGACAATACAGCCCCGGCTCGGTACGGCAGCGTGCAAAGGTGAAGGGTACCGTCTCGGCGCGGCCGATCACATGCGACATCGGCACAAAGCCCGGCCCGCCATCGGCGCGGCTATCAGTTGAATTGTCACGATTATCGCCCATCAGGAAAATCCGGTCAGCCGGCACGATGACCGGGCCAAACTCATCGAGGCGTTCGCGGTCACCACGCTCATAAATTTCGTGCGTAAAGCCGCCCGGCAGGGTCTCGACATAATGCGCGACTTCGACGACTTCCGGATAGCCGTGGTGTTGCCGGTAGCTGCGCACATCGACCAGCTCGCGATCGATCAAATTGCCATTGATGTAGAGCCGCCCCTCATGCACCGCGATCTCGTCGCCGGGCAGACCGATCACGCGCTTGATCAGGGTCAGGCTTTGGCGGGTATCGCGCAGCACCACGACATCGCCGCGCTCCGGCACGGCCCAGCCCAGCCGTCCGTCCCAGCTGTCAGGCAGTTGGTCACCCAACCCCAACGGCAAGGAGTGGCGCGAATAGCCATAGGCCCATTTCGACACCAGAATACGGTCGCCGACCTCAAGCGTCGGCTGCATGCTCTCGGATGGGATGTAGAAGAAAGCAAACGCGACCGAGGTCATCGCAAACCACAGCGCCGCGACGCCGGCGAGGAAGCGCACGGTGTCACGCGCCTCGCCCAACCCGCTCCGCGCCCAAGCCGGCAGATGCCGTGCGATTTCCTGCAGCCGGTTCATTTCACAAACCCTGCCAGACGCGGCCGGTCGGGCAATACATCCCCTCTTCGGGGCGGCAACGGGCGAAGGTGAACAACACCGTTTCGGCACGCCCGACCACATTGGCCAGCGGCACCAGACCCGGCCCCGGCGATGCGCGGCTGTCACGCGACGCATCGCGATTATCGCCCATCACGAAGACCGTGCCCGGCAAGACTGTCACTGGACCGTAATTGTCGAGTTCATGGGTATCGTCCCGCTCATAGATCGGATGCGAGCGATCACCGGGCAGGGTCTCGGTATAATGGGTGACCGTCTGGACGCGCTGCGAAGAATTTTCGCGGTAATTGCGAATATCGTCGAGCACGCGCGGCGGCGCCTCACCATTGATGTAAAGCCGACCCTCGCGCACTTCGATCACATCGCCGCCGATGCCGATAACGCGCTTGATCAGATTGCGCGGCGGGCTCTGGCGCTCATCGCGAAACACGATCACGTCACCGCGACGCGGCTGCGACCAGGCGAGGCGCGCATTCCAGTTGTCCGGCAACATATAGCCAATGCCGAGCGGCAGAGAATGGCGCGAATAGCCATAGGCCCATTTCGACACCAGCACCCGGTCGCCCACTTCCAGCGAGGGCTGCATGCTTTCGGATGGGATGTGAAAAGCGGCGAAACCGAAGGTGACAAGGCCGGCCCAAACCGCAGCGACTCCGACCAGAAAGCGGGCGGTCTCAACGGCTTCTTCGGCGGCGCGGCCCGCAAGGCGTTTGATGACAGAATTCATTTCAGCTTCACCGCGGTTCCGTAGGCGAGAATTTCCGCTGTCCCCTCCATTACGGTCGAGGTAGCGAGGCGGAAGGTGATGATCGCATCGGCGCCAAGTTCTTCGGCATGGCGCACCATGCGATCCAGCGCCTGCTCGCGCGTCTCGGAGAGAAGCTGCGTGTATTCAGGCACTTCGCCGCCAACGAGATTGCGGAGCCCGGCAATAAAATCGCGCCCGAAAAACCGCGCCCGGACGACATTGCCGCGCGCCACACCGACCACCCGGTCGATTTCGCGGCCCGGAACCGTGTCAGACATCGTTACGATCAAACTCATTTCGTCTTCCCTTCCACAGGCCAGTCATCGTCGTCTTCATGACAGGTTTGCAGATACAAGATCGCAACACCTGCTGCCGGGATAGCGACCACGCCGACCCAAGCGATGTTGTAAGGATAGGCCAAGCGCCAGCCGACCAACAGGTCGAGCACCAGCAGGACGAGATAAATCGCCAGCCCGACGGCCAGCAGGGCCAGCCCGCCGTGATCGTGCATCCACTTCCACACTGTCTGAATCATGTCTGCGAGCACCCTGAAACCGGTCCTGTCTGCCGCATACGCCGAAATTGGGGTATAACCAAGAGTGTGACCGTTGGCAGCGCCAATTTGCACCATGGCGTGGCATCGTGGTCGCACCGGGACCACTACGGCTCTATTCCCCCTTGGCCCGCGCCCGCACATCAGAGAAGCTGCAGATTGAAGGAGACGACCCCATGACCCAGACCATTTACGAACCGGAAAACGGCCAAGCCACCGAGCGTGACGAGCGTCTGATGGCCGGGCTGGGCTACGTCCTGATCCTGGTCGGCAATATTATCGGCGTCACGACGCTGATCGCCGTCATCCTCGCCTATGCGCGCAAGGATGCCGCGCCGGGCTGGCTACATTCCCACTACGTGTTCCAGATCCGCACTTTCTGGGCCGCCGTGATCGGCATCCTCGCCTGCTCGCTCCTGGTTGCCACCGTCATCCTCTCCCCCTTCGGCCTGCTCGGTTTCGCCCTGATCTGGCTGTGGGTGCTGGTCCGCTCCATCATTGGCCTGATCCGACTGATCGATGGCCGCGGCAATGCCGACCCGCAGGGCTATTGGGTTTAAGCACAGGCGCTGGGAAAAGGGGGACGGGTATAATCAACGCGCACTCAAGCCGGTTTGGCCATCAGGCTGCCGCAGCGCGTGCGCGTTAATTATACCCGTCCTCTTTTTCTGGCGCGGCGCACGCGGCAGGGCCATTCACAAGCGTGGATCGAAGCGGGCCATTTATTCCAGCCTCTTCTTCAAGAGAAAAGCGTCACATATTCGAATGTATTTGCATATTTATGAAAGTGCGGCTATGTTAACAACTTGAGATAGCGAACCATAGATTTCCCCGAAAATCTGACATTATTTCCAGACGGGCAATCCATGTCGGTTGGCTATCAAGAGGCTATTTGAAAGTTTGAAACCATGACTCTCAGCGGATTACTAATCTGGTTGTTTATCGGCGCCGTTGCCGGTTGGCTCGCTGGTCTCATAGTCAAAGGCTATGGCTTCGGTCTGCTCGGCAATATCGTGGTCGGCATCGTCGGCGCCTTCGTCGGCGGCTGGCTGTTCAGCGTGCTGGGCATCGTTGCCCTGCACGGGATTGTCGGCGCGATCATCGGTGCCACAGTCGGCGCCGTCGTCGTTCTGTTTCTGCTCAGCCTGGTGCGACGCGCCTGACACTTTGGCTACAGCCGCGCTTCAAGCGCGAATTTCAAGAATATCACGCTGCCATTTATTCCATCTGGCAGTGTGATTGAACCGATGGCGCTTCGCCATCACTGGAGACTCACATGCGTATTTTGGCACTGATTTTGTTTAGCTGTGTATTTTTGACCTCTTGTCAGACCCTCAAGGGTGCCGGCGACGATATCCATGACGCCGGGGACGTTCTCGATGACATCGTCAACGACGGCTAGGCCCTTCGGGGTGCCGACCCGGGGCCCATCCCGACCGGCTTGAGACGCCACGCCGCCCTGCGTCCGGTTGCCCCCGGGCGTAGGGCGTCATCCTCGTGTCTGTTTTTCAGGGCAGAAGTCCGGCGCGGCGCAATTGCGGGGCATAGGTGCGGCTGATCGGAGCTTTGAGCCCGCCAACGATCTCGGCTTCGCCCGAGCCCCGGCTGAAACTGGCCCCGCATAAGCTCCCCGCCGCGACCCACCACGAACGATGCAGGCGATAGCCGGCCCGGTCCGAAACCAGCTTCATGGCGTCGGCAAAACGGATCAGGACCAGATCCGAGCCGGCGCTGGTATGGATGCGGACATAATGATCCTCAGCCTGCAACGCCAACAACTCGGCCTGACGCAGGCCGGCGGGCAGTTTCTCGCCCAGCCCCGCTGGGGGCGATCTATCGGCAAGGCTGACGGGCTCGACCGGATCGGATTGGACCGGGCCGGGATCGGCCGCCACCGCGACAACATCCGGTGCCAGCGCCAGCCGCAATAGGCGAAGCAGCGCGGCCATCGGCAAAACAATGAAGCCGACATTGATCCAGGCGGCCGGAAATCTGGTGACCCCGGTGACGTCATTTCGGGCCCCAAACAGCGCCGCCTCAACCATGGCGACGATCACCCCCTGGGGCAGGGTCGCCAAAAGCGTGACCACGCCAAGGGAAATCCAGTAGCCCTGCACGGCGGCCGGGGCGTGGCGCGCATAGAGTGTTTCGGCCAGGATCACGACGATCCCGCCGGCCACCATCACCACACCCCAATAGATGTAACGCAGGCCGGCCGGCGCCTGTTCAGTGCCATAGACACCGGTCACCGAGAAAAACACCCCGACTGCGAGCATCAGACCGAGTTCGAAGGGCCAGGTTCCGTAGCGCGGCAGATATGACCGATGAGGTTTCATGGAAACAGCCCTGCAGCGAGGCCAAGCCCCGGTCAAATTCGCACGTTTCGCGTTGCGCGAAGCGTGCGGCGCGACGGCTCACGAAATTCGCTGACCACCCCGCGCATACTGGCTTGCAAGCCGGGAGGCCTGCCGCGAAGTCCCTGACACCTGAGTGTTGATGGAGTTCTAGATGTCTCTTTTTGAAAAGGCCAGCTATTCGGTCCTGGTGTTTCTGTGTCTCGCCGTGGCCCTCTATGCGTCGGTCTATTACCTGCCCGCGTCCTGGTTGGAGATCGAAGGTATCCTGCTGCTGATCAACGGCTTTGGACCCGGACTTCTGGCGCTGCACGCCGGCGCGGCATCGATTGCCATTGTGCTCGGACCGTTTCAGTTCCTGCCGGGCCTGCGGCAGCGACGGCCGCGCGTACATCACCTGATTGGCCGGCTCTATGTTACGGGCTGCTTTCTGGGCGGGCTTTCCGGCCTCGGCCTGGCGATCGGGACGACATTCGGCCCGCTCGTCACCATCGGCTTTGGTTCCATGGCAATCGCCTGGCTATATACGACATTTCGCGGCATCCATGCCGCCATGTCGGGGCAGTTTCAGGCCCACCGCCGCTGGATGCTTCGCAGCTTCGCCGTCACACTCGCCGCGGTCAGCCTGCGGATATTTCTGCCTCTCATGCTGATGTCCGGCGTCGAGTTCGCGCACGCTTATCCGTTCATCAGCTACGCCTGCTGGATCCCAAACCTGGTCCTCGTCGAAATCTGGATCAGACTGCGGACCTCGCCCCTCAATCCAGCCCGAACCCCACATCCGAGATCATCTCCACGCCCATCGTGATGTCGTCGACGCGGGCGTGCGCGAGGGTGAGGACGGATTCGCCGTAGAAGCCGGCCAGGGCGATGCGTTGGGCGGCGAAGACCGGGTCGCCGAGCTTGTCTTTCTGGCGGCGCCGCGCCGCGACGGCGCCAATGCAAAGCATCCAGCCGCCAATGACTTCGCCGGCCAAGGTCAGGAATGGCGTTGCGCCCGCCAACACATCGGCCGGATCGGCGGTTTGCAGCCAGGTCGCCGCTTCGCGCAGAGAATCGAGACCCTCCTCGAGGCGTTCGGCCAACAGCGGCAAATCGGGATGGCTTGAGGTGGAGCAGGCCTCAATCGTCAATTCGATATCGGCATAGAGTTCGGTGAAGGCGGCGCCGCCCTGCATGTTGAGTTTGCGGCCGGCCAGATCCATCGCCTGGATCGCATTGGTGCCTTCATAGATCGGCGTGATGCGGGCATCGCGCAAATGCTGGGCTGCGCCGGTCTCCTCGATATAGCCCATGCCGCCATGGATCTGGATCCCCATCGAAGCAACCTCGACGCCGATATCGGTCGCCCAGGCCTTGGCAATCGGCGTCAGCAATTCCTCGCGGCGCTTGGCGGCAGCGCGTTCGTCCTCATCTTCGGCGAATTCCGACAAATCAGCTGCGACGGCGCAAGCCATGCAGATGGCACGGGCAGCGGCGATCTTCGACTTCATCAGCGCCAGCGAACGCTGGATATCCGGATGCAGGATGATCGCGTGTGGACCCGGCCCCTTGCCATCAATCGCCTTGCCCTGCTTGCGCTCTTTCGCGAAGGCGAGCGCCTGTTGATAGGCGCGCTCGGCAATGCCGACGCCTTGGACGCCGACATTGAGCCGGGCCGAATTCATCATCGTGAACATGGCTTTCATGCCGGCATTTTCCGCACCGATCAGCCAACCCTTGGCACCGGCATACTCCATCGTGCAGGTCGGGGAGCCGTGAATGCCCAGCTTGTGTTCCAGCCCGATCGCCTTGACGCCATTTCGGCTGCCATCATCGAGGATTTTCGGCACAATGAAGAGCGACAGGCCCTTGGTCCCGGCCGGAGAGCCCGGCGTGCGGGCCAGCACGAGGTGCAGGATATTGTCGGCGCAATCATGCTCGCCCCAGGTGATGAAGATCTTCTGGCCCGAGACGGCCCAGCTCCCATCGCCATTCGGCTCGGCCTTGGTGCGCAGCGCGCCGACATCGGAGCCGGCCTGCGGCTCGGTCAGATTCATCGTCGCCGACCATTCGCCATTGAGAAGCTTGGGCAGGTAGGTCGCGCGCTGCTCATCGGTGCCGTGCACCAGCAATACCTCGATCGCGCCATAGGTCAGCATCGGGCCCAGGCCGAAGGCCATATTGGCCGACTGCACCATTTCCAGCGTCGCAACACCGAGCGCGCGCGGCAGGCCCATGCCGCCGGCGGCGGTGGGGAATTGCAGGCCTTGCCAACCGCCTTCAACGAATTTGGCATAGGCCTGTTTGAAGCCGGTCGGCGTGGTGACAACGCCATCGGCGAGTTTGCAATGCTCGGCATCGCCAACCTTGTTGAGCGGGGCGAGCACGTCATTGGCCAATTTGGCTGCCTCTTCCAGGATGGCGAGGGTGATGTCATCGGTGAAGTCCGGAAAGGCGCCGGTCGCCTTCAACACATCGACGGCAGCGACTTCCACAAGCGTAAAGCGAAGCTCGTCCACGGGTGCGCGATAACTCATGCCATCTCTCCTGAAATCCGGGCCACAGGATAGCCTGCGCGGCCAAACATGCGAGCCCGGAAACAGTGTTTTTCTCTCCATCGGGCAGAAGCCGCTTTTCAGGCGAGAATCAATCACTATCATCGCCGCGATGCTGACCCGCCCCATCCTCGTTCTGGCCCTGCTCGCACTGACCGCCTGTGCCACGCCGAGCACCGATCCCCAGCGCCTGCCCGCTGGCAGCTGGACGCTCGATACCGAACATGCCAGCGTGGTCTGGCGCGTGCGCCATCTCGGCCTGTCCTGGTACACGGGACGGTTCGACACGCTCTCCGCCAGCCTCGATTTCGACCCGGCCCACCCGGAGGCCGCACAGCTGACAGCGATCATCGATGCCGCCTCGCTTTCCTCGGGCCATCCCGATCTCGACCGCACACTCGCGAATGGTTGGCTGCACGCGGCGCAAAACCCGCAAATTGTCTTCACCAGCGAGCGGATCGAGGTTGTGGACGCGACGCACGGCCGCGCCACCGGCCAGCTTGTGATGAATGGCCGGTCTGTAGGCGCGGTCATGACGATTGAGTTTTATGGCGGAAGCTTCAACATGCTGGCTGGCGACGACACGGTCGGATTCGCGGGCGATATGGTGATCGACCGCTCTGATTTCGCCGTCGGCAGCCTTCCGGCCTCGATTGTCGGCCAGGAGATACGCATTCACATTGAAGCCGAATTTCTGCGGCTGGGAGCCCATTCATGACTGAGAGCAAGAATTATACGTCCGTCGCCATCATTCTTCACTGGACCCTCGCAATCCTTCTGATCGGCATGGTGTTTTACGCATGGCATATGGACGATCTGCGCCAAGCCTTGCGGGCCCAGACAGATGGCGTGACGCTGGCAGACGTTCAATTCGCGGTGAATGCCCACAAGACTGTCGGCATGCTGGTCCTGTTACTCAGCTTTGCCCGGCTCGGCTGGCGTTTCGCGCACACGCCGCCAGCAATGCCGGTCGGCATGGCCGGTTGGGAAAAGCTGGTGGCCAGCCTGACCCATATTGCCTTTTACGTGCTGATGGTTGGTATGCCTTTGCTGGGCTGGGTCGCAGCGTCGACAAGCCAGGCCCCCTCGATGATGTTCAACAATCCCGATCTCATTCTGCCGCGCCTTCCAGTGTCGCAGGACCACGATTTCCACGAGCTGGTTGGCGAGATCCACGGCAAGGGCGGCTGGGCGATCCTGATCCTCGCCGGCCTTCATTTCGCCGCAGCGATCAAGCATCAATACCTCGACAAGGACGGGCTGATGCGTCGCATGCTGCCCTTCATGAAAGGCTGATTTGATGCGTTGTGTGTTGCGTGCGTTTGCCGCCGGAGCCGTGCTGGCCTTGGGCGTATGGCCGGCTATGGCGATGGCCCAGGACTGGACGGTCGATAGCGCCGCCAGCTCGCTCCGCTTTGAGACGATGGGCTATGACGGCCCGCTCTCGGGCCAATTTGTCAGCTGGAGCGCGAACATCTCGCTCGATCCCGACGCCCTCGACACAGCCACGATCTCGGCCCGGGTCGAAACCGCGACCGCGCACACCGATGCCGGCAGCGAGATCGACGACAGCATCACCGGCGAGGACGGGCTGCAGAGCGCTGGCCATCCACTGGCCGAGTTTCAATCCAGCGACGTGCGGGCGACTGCGGATGGCTATGAGGCCGTCGGCGTAATGACGATCCGCGGCACGCCGCAGCCGGTCACTCTGCCCTTCACCCTCGCCATCACAGACGGTCACGCCATCGCCGATGCCCGCCTGGTGATTGCCCGCGCCGATTACGGCATCGGTGCCCGCAGCTGGGGCACGATCGCCGCCGAGGTCACACTGGTGCTGCATATCGAGGCCGATGCGGCGATGTAGGCTTGCCTCGTCATACCTCCTGACGCTAGCTCTGCGCCATGACCGCACCCATCCAGCCCGCCGACAGCCCTCACGCGATTGCCCGCGCCGCCACCTTCTTGCGCGAGGGTGGTCTGGTCGCGATGCCGACCGAGACCGTCTACGGCCTCGCCGCCGATGCCAGCAATGCCGCAGCCGTCGCCCGGCTTTATGCCGCCAAGGGCCGGCCACGCTTCAATCCACTGATCGCGCATGTCACCGGTGCCGCGATGGCGCAGACGTTGGTGGCTTGGCCCGATCTGGCCGGCGAGCTGGCAGCAGCCTTCTGGCCCGGCCCGCTGACCCTGGTCCTGCCCAAGCTCGCAGAAGCTCCGATCTGCGATCTCGCCAATGCCGGGCTGATGAGCGTTGCGATCCGCGCGCCCGGTCATCCCGGCGCACAAGCGCTGCTGACGGCGTTCGGCGGCCCGCTGGTGGCGCCAAGCGCCAACCCATCCGGCAGCGTCAGCCCGACCACGGCGCGCCATGTTAGCGACGGGCTGGGCGACAGGCTCGACCTGATCCTCGATGGCGGTGCCTGCACCGTTGGGCTGGAATCAACCGTCATCGCCATTCTCGACGGCCGCGCCACCCTGCTGCGTCCCGGCGGATTGGAGCGTTCCCGGATCGAGGCCATCACCGGGCCGCTCGCCAGCGCTGGTCAGGGCGATGCGCCGGCCAGTCCCGGCATGCTGGCCAGCCATTACGCGCCGCGAGCGCCGATCCGGCTCGATGCGACCCACGCCGAGGCCGGCGAAGTCCTGCTTGGTTTCGGCGCCATCGATGGTGATCTCAACCTCTCGCCCAACGGCGATCTGACCGAAGCCGCCGCCCGCCTGTTCTCAGCCCTGCGTGAAATGGACGCGCGCGGCCCGAAACATATTGCCGTTGCGCCCATTCCCGACGAAGGTTTGGGCGAAGCGATCAATGACCGCCTGCAACGCGCCGCCGCGCCGAGGACAGGTCCATAACGAGGCCAGTTTCATGACCGAGACCCAGACTCTGCCCGCCCCGCAAGCCCTGCCCGGCGATGTGATCGCGCGTCTCAGAGCCGCGCTTGGCGCCAAGGGCTGGAGCCAGGACGCGCATGAATTGCAGCCCCACATCACCGATTGGCGCGGTCGCTTTCAAGGCCAGACGCCAATCCTGCTCAAGCCCGCCAATACCGCCGAAGTCGCGGCTGCGGTGAAGATCTGCCACGACGCTGGCATCGCCATCACCCCTCAGGGCGGCAATACCAGCCTGTGCGGCGCTTCGACACCGCAGGGTGAAGTGCTGATCACGCTCAAGCGCATGAACGCCGTGCGCGAGATCGACCCCGACAATGACTCGATGACGGTCGAGGCCGGCTGCATCCTGGAAAGCCTGCAAACCACCGCCGCCGAGGCCGGTCGGCTTTTCCCTCTGAGCCTGGGCTCACAGGGCTCGGCGATGATTGGCGGACTAATCTCAACCAATGCCGGCGGCGTGCACGTCCTGCGCTACGGCATGACGCGCGAGCTGGTGCTCGGGCTGGAAGCCGTGCTGCCCGACGGCACGATCTGGTCGGGCCTGACGGGTCTGCGCAAGGACAATACCGGCTATGATCTCAAACAGCTGTTGATCGGGGCCGAAGGCACGCTCGGCATCATCACGGCTGCAACCCTGAAACTCTTCCCGCGCCCGGCCAAGATGGAGCTGGCGTTTTGCGGCCTGAAATCGGTTGAGGATGCAGTCTCCTTCCTTTCCCTCGCCAAGAAAGTTTCCGGCGGTGCCGTGACCGCCTTCGAGATCATGCCGCGACTGGCGCTGGAATTCGTCTGCGCCTTTGTGCCGGGCACGCGCGATCCGCTCGATACCTCGCACGCCTGGTATGTGGTCTGCGAGATGAGCTTTGGCCGCCTCAATGGCGCGCGCGAAACGCTTGAGGATGCCCTGGGCCAAGCCTTCGAGGCCGAGCTGGTCCAGGACGCCGTGATCGCCGAAAATGAGAGCCAGGCGCTCGATTTCTGGCGTTTGCGCGAAAGCATCGCGCTGGCCGAACGCGAGCAGGGCACAGCGATCAAGCACGACATCTCGATCCCGGTCTCCAAAATGGCCGCCTTCATCGAGCTCGCTTCAGCCCGGCTCAAAACCATCTTCCCCGACGGCATCGTCGTCGCCTTCGGCCATGTCGGCGACGGCAATGTGCATTACAATCTCGTCGGCCCCGACGCCGCAACGCAACAGGCGATGATGGCCAAGTCCGACGCCATCTCGACCTGCGTCTATGACACTGTCGATGAATTCGGCGGCTCAATCTCGGCCGAACACGGGATCGGCATTTTGAAACGCGAAGAATTGGCGGCCCGCAAACCGGTCGATGTCGCCGTGATGCGCGCCATCAAACAGGCGCTGGACCCCAAGGGGATCATGAACCCACGGGTTTTGCTGGGCTAGCCAACACCCTGCCCCTTCCCCCGCAGCGATCCTTTGCCTATCTCTCCCCCCAAGGAGACCACCCATGCTGATTCTGCTTTCGCCCGCCAAGAACATGAATTTCGACGACATCGATCGTGAGCTGCCCGCAACGACGCCCGCGCTGCTCGACGAGACGCGAACGCTGTCGAAGACGACGCGCGGGCTTTCGACGTCGAAGATCAAATCGCTGATGAAGATCAGTTCCGATCTGGCCAAGCTCAATCGTGAGCGGTTCCGGGCCTTTGACGCCGATCAGCCCGGCAGCAAGCAGGCTGCCTTGGCATTCGCCGGCGAGGTCTATCGCGGGCTTGAAGCCGGCACGCTGAGCGATGATGATCTCGCTTGGGCGCAGGACCATGTGCGCATTCTATCGGGCCTGTATGGCGCCCTGCGTCCGCTCGATGGGATCCATCCTTATCGCCTCGAAATGGGCCGCAAGCTGCACACGCGGCGCGGCGAGAGCCTGTATGATTTCTGGGGCGACAAGATCGCGCAGCATCTCAATGAACTCCAGGCTGATGACAAGGATCCGGTGGTGCTGAACCTGGCCTCCAACGAGTATTTCAAATCCGTCGACCGCACAGCGCTGAAAGCGCGCGTCATCACCGCCAGCTTCAAGGAAGAAAAAGACGGCGAAGCGCGCATGCTGATGGTGTTCGCCAAGAAGGCCCGCGGCATGATGGCGCGCTGGGCAATCGAGAACCGGATCAGCGATCCGGCCGATCTGGTGAAGTTCGATGCCGGTGGCTATGCGTTTGACGCGGCGGGATCGAGCGAAGGCGATCTGCTGTTCACGCGGCCACAGCCGGCCGCACCGGGTGCCAAAGCGAAGGCGGAGGCCTGACGGCGAACTTCTTCCCCGCACGCCAGAGCTGTGATATGGTCCAAGGGCCGCTGGAGACGGGTGCGACCGCCTCCATTGGCCGCCCTTAGGCGATGGAGAACCGGATCAACAGCGTCCAGCCGCCGATCCGCTTTCTCCTCACCCAAAGGACGAGGCAGCATTTCGGAAACCGAAACATTGCTCCCTCCTTGGATTGCGCCGGCCCCAACGTGGCCGGCGTTTTCATTCTAGCACAATTGCTCTCTATACGTGTATGATACAAAAACACGCGCATACGACACCTTGACCCGCCCCCACCAATCCAGTCTCTTCGCACCTGCACAAACTGATAGGTGAGTCATGTCTGCAATCCGTACCGACCTTGCTGGCCAGGTAGCCCTCATTACCGGCTCGACCAGCGGAATTGGCCAGGCGATGGCCGAGGCGCTTGCCTCCAATGGCGCGAATATCGTGCTCAATGGGCTGGGCGATGCGGACGAGATCGGGGCCCTGCGCGCGAAGATCGCGGCGGATCATGGCGTCGAGGTGCGCTATCATGGCGCCAATATGCTTGTGCCTGACGAGATCGCCGCCATGGTGGCCTATGCGGAGCGTGAATTCGGGCGGTTGGACATATTGCTCTCCAATGCCGGCATCCAGCATGTCTCCCCTGTCGAGGATTTCCCGGTGCCGAAATGGGATGCGATCATCGCGGTCAATCTGACTGCCGTTTTTCATGCGGCGCGCGCGGCCATTCCGATCATGAAACGCCAAGGGCGCGGGCGCATCGTCAATCTCGCCTCGGTCCACGGGCTCGTCGCCTCACCGTTCAAATCGGCCTATGTCGCGGCCAAGCACGGCGTGATCGGTTTCACCAAGACGCTGGCGCTGGAGATCGCCGAGGATGACATCACCTGCAATGCAATCTGTCCCGGCTATGTCAAAACTCCATTGGTGGAAAACCAGATCGCCGATACCGCCAAGGCGCGCGGCATCACCGAGGAGGAAGTGGTGCGCGATGTGATGCTGGCGGCACAGCCGACCAAGCAATTCGTCACCTTTGAACAACTCGCCGGCGCGCTGCTCTATCTGGTCTCCGATGCGGGCGCCAACGCCAACGGGACCGCGATCACGATTGATGGGGGCTGGACCGCGAAGTGACCGACACCGTTCTCAAGATTGATTATAACGAGCTGCCCGTCACCGACATGGAAGCGGCGAAAGCCTTCTACGCCAAGGCCTTCGGCTGGACCTTCCTCGATTACGGCCCGACCTATGCCGCCTTCGAAAACGCCGGCATTGATGGCGGGCTGCGGCTGGAGGACAAGCCCTTCCCGACCGGCGCCCTGATCCTGCTGCGCGCCGAGGACATCATTGACGCCGAACGCCGTGTCGAAGCGGCCGGGGGTGCGATCATCGAACGGCTGGATTTCCCAGGTGGCCGCCGCTTCCATTTCACCGATCCGAGCGGCAATCAGCTCGCCATCTATTCGGAGCATGGCAAATATGCCTGATGTCCGGCGGCCCATCCCCGGTGCCGGCATCGTGGTCTGGCGCGGCGACGAAGTCCTTCTGATCCGGCGTGGCAAGCCGCCCCATGCGGGCGAATGGTCGATCCCCGGCGGCAAGGTCGAATATGGCGAGACGGTACGTGAAGCGGCGCTGCGCGAACTGATGGAAGAGACCGGCACCACGGCGCGTATTGTCGGGCTGATCGATGTCATCGATGCGATCGGTGGACGCGAAGCGGGCGCATCAGGTGCGGCGGACGACTGGCATTATGTGCTGGCCGATTTCGCCGCCATCTGGACCGGAGGCGAGCCGGTTGCAGCCGATGATGTCACCGAGGCCGCCTTCTTCCCGCTCGACGAAGCCCTGCGCCTGACGCACTGGGACAAGACGCGCGATGTGATCGGACGCGCCCGCGCGATGATCGCTGCCTTGCCCACGCCATAAATCGCGGCAATATGGCGCTGATGCGCACCTTGCCCGCCCTCCTCGCTGCCTGTTTTGTCCTGCTGTTTGCAGCCGGCGCTGTTGATGCGCAAAAGCCGGGCGACCGCAATCCACGTGCGTCTGATCGGGCATCCGAGCGCGCCAGTGCCCGCGAGGCCGAGCGCAATGAGCGAGACCTCCAGCGCGGCATTGACCGGCTCGCCAGCAACACCACACAAAGCCCGAGCACCCAACGCGATATCGGCGATACCGAGCGCGCCTTGCCCTATCTCGCCTATACGCTGGGCGAATTGCATTATCTCGCCTCGGCCTGCGAAGGCCTCGACTCCCAGGCCTGGCGCCAGCGGATGATCGAATTGCTGGCGATGGAAGCTGCGGAGGCCGGGCGCCTGCGTGACCGGTTGATCGAGAGCTTCAATGACGGTTATCGCTCACAACAACGCCGCCGCCCGGTCTGCGGCGAGGAGGTGGATATCGAGCGTCGCGCCCTGGCGCATCGCGGCCATGATCTGTCGGAAATGATGCGCGCCGCCAATTTTGACTGAGCACCGTTGCGACCCCGCCCGGTCATTGACGCAGACTGCGTGGCCGTTGGCGAAATCAACCCTTGCGGGACAAAAGCCCGCACAATACCGGGTGTTCTGTCGTACCAGCCAATGTATAGGTGGGTCTCGCATTCGTGCCGACCCGGGGGAATTGAATGACCGACCGCAGTGCCCAACTCCAATCCTTGAGCATTGACCGCGACGAAGCTCCGACGCGCTCAGGTGTTTCGCTCGTCACCGTCATCAGCCTGCTTGTCGTCACCGCCCTGGTGACAGCCGCGCTGATGTGGTTTTTCGTCACCCCGCAGGCCCCGGCCGCGGCAACGCAGCCTGTCGCCACCAGCTCACCGTCCACGGCCCAGCCGGCAACCGATGCGCCGGCCCCGGCACCGCGCACGTCCGGCCTGGTCGCTTCGGGCTATGTCGTGGCACGCCGTCAGGCGACCGTCTCGGCCGAGATTACCGGCCGTATCCGCGACGTGCTGGTTGAAGAAGGCACGGTTGTCGAAGTCGGCCAGGTTCTGGCGACGCTCGACGACACCCGCGCCCGCATCCAGCTCGACCTGCTACAATCCCAACTCAATGCGTCGACCGCCCGCATCCGCTCGCTCGACGCCCAGCTGGCCGAAGCGCGGCTGGTGGCGACCCGGGCCGAGGAGCTCGCTGCCCGCGATATCGGGCCCCAGGCCAATGTCAGCGCCACCCGCGCCCAGGTCGACAGCCTGACCGCCCAACTCGCCGCCGCGCGCTCCGACCGGGCTGCCGCCGCCGTGATGGTGGTCAGCCAGCAAGACCTGATCGAACGTCACATCGTTCGTGCGCCCTTCGCAGGCGTCGTGATCGCCAAGAATGCCCAGGTCGGCGAAATCCTGTCTCCGGCCTCGGCTGGCGGCGGCTTCACCCGTACCGGCGTCGCCACACTGGTGGACATGGATTCGCTGGAGATCGAAGTCGATGTCAATGAGGGCCAGATCGGCCGCGTTGTCCCCGGCCAGCGCGTCGAAGCCCGCCTCGATGCCTATCCCGACTGGCGCATCCCGGCCCATGTAGAAGCCATCATTCCGACCGCCGATCGCAGCCGCGCCACCATCCAGGTCCGCGTCGCTTTCGACGAACGCGACGACCGCATCCTGCCGGACATGGCCGCGCGAGTGATATTTGTAGAATAGGCCGAGCCGTCCGTATGGACGCGACGCCGGAATGAAACCAATCGTCCGCAATAGCGGCCAAGAGACCCGAATGAGGACCCGTCGATGAGTGACCTGTACCAACTGACCGATCTCTCCAAAGGCTATACGCGTGGACGTGAAGCGATCACGATTTTCGAACATCTGACGATGTCGATCCAGGAGCGTGATTTCATCGCCATCATGGGCCCGTCGGGTTCCGGCAAGACGACCTTGCTCAACCTGCTCGGCGGCATCGACCGGCCAACATCGGGTTCGGTGGAATGCCAGGGCGTGCGCGTCGACAAACTGTCCGAAGGTAAGCTCGCCAAATGGCGCGCCGCCAATGTCGGCTTCATTTTCCAATTCTATAATCTGATGCCAACGCTGAACGCGGCCCAGAATGTCGAATTGCCGCTTTTGCTGACCAGCCTGTCGGGCAAGGCGCGCAAGGAACGCGTTGCCACAGCGCTCGACATTGTCGGCCTGTCAGACCGGGCCCGGCATTCGCCGCGCCAGATGTCCGGCGGCCAGCAACAGCGCGTCGCCATCGCCCGCGCCATCGTTGCCGACCCGAAAGTCCTGCTCTGCGACGAACCGACCGGCGATCTCGATCGCAAATCGGCCGACGAAATCCTGCAGACTCTGCAATTGCTCAACAAGGATCTCGGCAAGACCATCATCATGGTCACGCATGACCCGTCAGCGGCGAAATATGCCCGCCGCGAACTGCATCTCGACAAGGGCCGCTTCGTCGAAAACCTGGAGTCGGCGCAATGAATGACTTCACCCTGATCCGGAAGAATCTATTCCGGAAAAAAATGCGGGCTGGCCTGCTGATCTTCTCGATCATGATTGCCTTCCTGATCTTCGGGGCGCTCGGAGCCTTCTATTCGGTCTGGACCTCGGGATCCTCGACGGCGGCCGATAACCGGCTGGTGACCGTCAACCGGATCAATTTCACTGTCTCCATGCCCTTCGCCTATTGGGCGCGGGTTGAGGCTGTCGAGGGCGTCACCGCGGTGACCCATGCCAGCTGGTTCGGCGGTTATTATCAGGAGCCGGCCAATTTCATCCAGACATTCGCCGTCGATCCGGAATCCTATCTCGCCGTCTATCCCGAACTGACCATGCCGGACGACCAACGTGCCGCCTTCATCAATACGCGCGACTGCTTGCTGGTCGGTGACGATTTGGCAACCCAATATGGATGGAGCATTGGTGACCGCATCCCGCTGCTCTCCAACATCTGGCAAAAACAGGACGGCACATCGAGTTGGGACTTCAATATCTGCGCCATTTTCGACGCGGAAGACGAGAAGGTTCCGGCTAACTACGCGATGTTCCAGTATGATTATTACAATGAGGCGCTGGCCTTCAATCGTGACAATATCGGCTGGATGGTGCTGACCACGGTCGATGCCTCGCAGAATGACCGGATCGCGCGCGAGATCGATGCGCTGTTTGCCAACTCACCGGCCGAAACCGAGACCAGCACCGAAGCGGCTTTCAACGAAGCCTTCATCGCCCAGATGGGCAATATCGCCATGATCCTGCTCTTCGTCGTCGGCGCGGCCTTCCTGACGATTTTGATGATTGTCGGCACCACGATGGTGATGGCGATCAATGAGCGGACCAAGGAGATCGGCGTCATGAAGACGCTCGGCTTCCCGGCACCGCGCATTTTCCGCATGGTGTTGATCGAATCCATCCTGCTCAGCCTGGTCGGCGGCCTGCTTGGCCTCGGTCTGGCAACGCTGGCGGTGACCGGTGTCGCCGCAGCTGTCGCCGGCTTCCTGCCTGGCCTCTCCATGCCGACGACCGTGCTGATCGTCGGCGCTGGTGTCGCGCTGGCGCTGGGCCTCATCACCGGCATTCTGCCTGCCATCAACGCCCAGCGCGTGACCATCGTCACCGCGCTCGGCAAGCTTTAGGAGCGGATCAGATGTTCGACCAAATCGCAGCCGTCACCCTGATCAATCTGCGCTCCATCCCGCAGCGGGCCCTGCTTTCGGGTGCCACGGTCTTCTCCATCGCCCTGGTGGTGATGGTGTTGCTGGGCTTCCTCGCCATGTCCAATGGCTTCAAGCAGACGCTGCAAGGCACTGGCGCCACCGATGTCGCCGTGATGTTGCGCACCGGCTCGCAGACCGAGCTCAATTCCGGCCTTTCCATGGATCAGGTCCGCCTGATCGAGGAAGCGCCCGGCATTGCCCGCGATGCCGCCGGAACGCCGATTGTTTCGGGTGAGCTTTATGTCATCGTAGACGGCCTCAAGCGTGCATCCCAGACCGAAGCCAATCTGCCCCTGCGCGGCGTTGGCCCCGAGGCCCAGTCCCTGCGCCAGGGCTTTTCCATCGTCGAAGGCCGGACCTATGAGCCGGGCACAAATGAGCTGATCGTCGGCGAAGGCATTATCCGTGAATTCTCCGGCTTCGATGTCGGCCAAACGGTTCGACTGGGTTCCAATGAATGGGTAGTCGTCGGGGTCTTCTCAACCGGCGGATCCGTGTTCGACAGTGAAATCTGGACCGATCTGACCGTGATCCAGAATCTGTATCAGCGCGGCACCTCGGTGCAATCAATCCGGGCCCGCCTGACCAGCCCGGAAGCGATCGAAGAGCTCACCGCCTATGCCGAAAACGAACCACGGCTGAATCTGGATATCCAGAACGAGGTCGATTATTTCGCCGGCCAAGCGGGCGGCACCTCCAATCTGATCATGTATCTGGGTTGGCCGCTGGCTATCGCGATGGCCATCGGTGCCCTCGCCGGCGCTTGGAACACGATGTATTCCTCGGTCGATACCCGGATGCGCGAAATTGCCACCCTGCGGGCAATCGGTTTTTCCGGCTTTGCCGCGGCCATCGGGACGATGGTGGAATCACTGATCCTGGCCGCGCTCGGCGGGTTGATCGGTGCGGTTGCTGTCTACCTGATGTTCAATGGTGTCAGCGCCTCGACGCTGGGATCCGGCTTCACCCAGGTGGTGTTCTCCTTCGCCGTCACCTCGGGCTCGATCATCACCGGCATCGTTCTCGCCCTGATCGTTGGCTTCCTCGGCGGGCTGATCCCGGCGATCCGTGCAGCGACCGTGCCGCTACTCGCCGTGCACCGGAGCTAAAGTGAGCGACATGGTGAAGCTCGAACTGAGTGCCGCCGAAGCCATCATCCTGTTCGATGCCCTCAACCGGCTGGTCGATAGCGACGGGCTGCATGATGACGCCGAAGCACTGGCAGCAAGCGCCCTGATCGATCGGCTGGAAGGTCATCTGCCCGTCATTGACGGCGCCGATTATGCCTTTCGGCTGGCGCGCGCCAAGGAAGAGCTGACTGAGGATATCGAGGATTGAGCCGACAGATCGTCAGCCGTAATAATCGTCCTCGGCCTCGCGCAATTTCTCCTCGGCCTTGTGCGGCGGCAGGATTTCCATCTTCACATGGCGGCGGCGATTGGTGGAGATGACGAAGAAGCGCTTGTCGGGATAATCCAGCTTGCACTCCAGCATCGCCGACGTGATCAGATCAACATTCTTGAGATCATCATCCGACATGCCGAAGGAATGCGGCAAATCTCGGCCATACATGTCCAGCCCCGCCTCGACGCAATGGCGAATGGCCCGCCGCTTCAGGCCCGCTGTCGTCATATGGGCGCCGAGCTCATCGCGAATTTCCGGGTTTGAGACGGGATAGATGCCGAGATAATCGGGCTCTTCCGGGATATGCCCGGCATCGACGAGCAGGCGCAGGCCCTGGCGGATGATCTCGCGCGAATGTTGCCGTGCCGTGATGACGGCAATCGGACGGCGCTTGAGCACAGCGTATTTGAAAATATCCCAGGACGGGCCTTTCCAATGGGCACTGTCGAGGGCGCGGCGGACATCGCGCAGCAGATATTCCTCGCCATTGCGATCCTTGCCGTCGGAAAACTCACGATAAGCGCGCGCCGGCGGATCGGCCCAGTCCTCCCACAGTCCGGGCACACCGAGATAGGCCTTGATGTCCTCATACTCGTGCTGGCGCAGGGCCCGCTCTTCGCCGGTCATGGTGTTGAGCAAATGGATCCGCGTTGGCAGATGCAGGATATTTTCGTCGATATCGAAAAAATAGAAGCTTTGGCGTTCCACACCGGTTTCCTTCAGATAAATTGATCAAACGCGGGCGAGGGATTCCTCGAAGCGGACGGGTTCGCCGCTGCCGCCGGTCACAAGCTCGCCATCGCGCATCACGATGCGGCCACGAATTATGGTCCCGACCGGCCAGCCGGTAACGATGTGGCCGGCAAAGGGTGTCCAGCCGCATTTCGAGGCCGACCAAGCGTCGGTGATTTCGCGTCTGGCCTTCATGTCGACCAGGGTGAAATCGGCATCCCAGCCCGCCGCCATGCGGCCCTTGCCGGCAATGCCGAACAGGCGCTGCGCCCCAGCCGAGGTCAGATCGACAAAGCGCTCAATCGTCAGCCGGCCGGCATTGACGTGGTCGAGCATGACCGGGACCATTGTTTGCACGCTGGGCATGCCGGACGGGCATTGCGGATAGGGTTTGGCTTTTTCTTCCAGCGTGTGCGGTGCGTGGTCGGAGCCAAGCAGATCGACAATACCGCGCTGCAGGCCGCGCCAGAGACCGGCGCGGTGATAGGCGTCGCGGATTGGCGGGTTCATCTGGCCGCGCGAACCGATCCGTTCATAGACGTCCGGCGCCTCAAGCGTCAGGTGCTGCGGTGTCGCCTCGACGGACACATAATCGCGATGGTCGGCGAGAAATTCCATCTCCTCGGCCGTCGTCACGTGCAGGACATGGATGCGCTTGCCGGTCTTGCGCGCCAGGCGCACCAGGCGTTTCGTGCTCATCAGGGCTGCTTCCGCATCGCGGACAATCGGGTGGCTGGTACAATCGCCCGCCACGGCGAGGTGGCGGCGGTCCTGCAGGCGATACTCATCCTCAGAATGGAAGCCGGCCCGGCGGCCGATGGCCTGCAGCACGCCCTCGACGCCCTCATCATCGGCAACCAGCAGGGAGCCGGTCGAAGCACCCATGAAGACCTTGACGCCGCAACAGCCCGGCATCCGTTCCATCTCGGCGAGCGCCTTGGCATTCTCTGACGTCGCACCGGCGTAAAAGGCGTGATCGCAATGCATGCGGCCCTTCGCGCGCTTAAGCTTGTCGCGCACCATGTCCGGCGAAGTGGTCGCCGGTTCGGTGTTGGGCATTTCGAACACGGCCGTCACACCGCCGAGCACGGCGGCGAGCGATCCGCTCTGCAGATCCTCTTTCCATTCCAGACCGGGCTCGCGGAAATGCACATGGGTATCGATCACGCCGGGCAGAACCATCAGACCGGTGCAATCGACCTCCTCGCCCGCCGAGGCGCCAGAAAGATCACCGATCTCGCTGGTCTTGCCGCCGATAACGCCAACATCGGCGATGCGGCGGCCATCATGATTGACGACTTCGCCGCCACGCAGAATGAGATCGAAAGTCCGGGTCATTTCGTCACGTCCTTTGCAATAGCGTTGCAGCTGCCTCATACGCCCCTTCGACCTCAAGATCGAGCAACAGGCTTTCCGGGTGCTGGCGGCGATCGTCGAATGCCGCATCGATTTCGTCAAATCCGGCTTGACCGCGAACAATGGCACAATGCGTCCCATAGGGCCCGTAGCGGCGCTCATCGGAGGGGCCAAACAGACCCAAGGTCGGTGTCTGCATCGCTGCGGCCATGTGCATCAGCCCGCTATCATTGCCGATGAAGAGACGCACACGCTGCAAACAGGCGGCGACATCCATCAGGCCAAGCTTGCCAGTCAAATCAATCAAGCCGGCATCGGGCAGAGCCGCATGGATCGGCACCGCTGCGGCCTCGTCCCCCGGACCGCCAAAAATCACCACCCGCGCCCCGGCCATCGCACCGCCCGGCGCCGTCATCCGTTTGACCAACTCGCCAAAGCGCGCGCCCGGCCAGACCTTGTACGGCATCGAGGCCGACGGGCAGATCGCCAACACCGGCGCGCCATCGGGCAAGAGCTCGGCAGCCTTGGCCTCGGCGGCGTCGGAGAGATAGATTTTCGGGTCAGGAACCGTGGCGATCCCCAGCGCACTCGCCGCCTCGGCGACCTTGTGGATCGGGGCGCTGGACTGTTTGAGAATCCGCCGCTCATTCGCCAACAGCGCCCAGGCCGTTGCCGAACAGCGCAGATCAACCACCAGATCCCAGCTCTGCCCCACCGTCTGGCGCCAGAGATCAAACCAGTGGGCACCGGCTTTCTTCTTGCTCATCACGATCACGCGCTCAAGCCGGGGCACGGCGGCAAATAGCGGGGCCGCCAAGGGCCCACAGGCAATCGTGAAGCGCGCTTCCGGCCGGGTTTCGACGAGATAGCGCAGGACGCCGGAATTGATGATGGCGTCACCGATCCGGGTCGATGTGATCAAAAGGACATGATGCATGCTCGCGCAAATACCCCGCATCACCCCACTTGGCCAGTCATCAAGGCAATGCGATAGGAGGGGGATGGAAACCTCAGCCCCCCGCATCCACACCGCCCCTGCCCGCACCATCCTGTCCGTCTCCGGGCCCGAGGCGCGCGCGCTGTTGCAACGGGTCATCACCGCCGATGTCGAAACGCTCGAGCCCGGTCAATGTCGCCCCGGCGCACTCCTGACACCGCAGGGCAAGCTGGCAGTAGACTTCCTGTTGTTCGCCGATGGGGAAACAGTATGGCTGGACGTACCTAACGCGCCCGCCGAAGCGCTCGCCAAACGCCTGTCGATGTTCAAGCTGCGCGCCAAGGCCGAGATCGTGATCAATACCGATCTGGCAGCTTTGTGGAGCGAACACCCGTTTGAAGGCTCGGCGGAAGACCCGCGGTTCGGCGGCACCGTCCATCGCGGTGTCGGCGAGCAGGCGGGCGATACCGTCTCGATCGATGTGCTTGAAATTCTGCACGGAATTCCCGCCTTCGGGCGCGATTACGGCGAGGCCGAAATCTTCCCGACCGATGTCAATCTCGACGTCTATGGCGGTATTGGGTGGAAGAAGGGCTGTTTCATCGGCCAAGAGGTCGTCTCCCGCATGAAACGCCGCGGCACCATCCGCAAGCGCTCGCTTTCCTTGAGCTTTTCCGGCGACGCCCCAGCGCGCGGCACCCCCGTTTTGGCCGGCACCAGCACGATTGGCGAGATCACCTCATCGCACGGCCACGACGCCATCGCCCTGATCCGCCTCGACCGCCTCGAAGCCACCAGCGAGGCCCCACAAGCCGACGGCCAGACCTGCCGCATCGACGTCCCAGAAAATTTGCGTCCCGACGCCCCGGCGGGAAAAGTGTGATTTGTTAGCAGCGTTGGCGCTGGATGACCTGGGCGATCAGTTCAAACACACCAAATTGACCGCAAGCCCAACCAGGCTTGACCAGCGGCGCCCATCGTCCATGTCCGTCCCCGAGCAGGATCAACGCCGAACCATGGCGCTCACGACCGCATGCCTCGGGCAGGAAATTTCGTGGTCATTGACCAGCCCAACCGCCTCCATAAAAGCGTACACAATCACCGGTCCGACAAATTTGAATCCGCGTTTCTTGAGGTCCTTGGAAAGTGCCTGACTGACGGGTGTCTGGGTCGGCAAACCGGACAGTTCGGTGAAGGCGTTCTGTACCGGGACGCCCTCGACATAGCCCCAGAGATAGTCCGAGAAGTCCTCGCCGCGATCACGCATATCCAGATAGGCTTGGGCGTTCGTGATCGCCGCTTCAACTTTCAGCTTGGAGCGAATAATGCCGGGATCGGCGAGCAGGCGCGCGCGGTCGGCATCGGTATAACGGGCAATGATATCCGGGTCGAAACCGTGGAAGGCCGCGCGCATCGTCTCGCGCTTGCGCAATATGGTGATCCAGGCGAGGCCAGCTTGGAAACCATCCAGCATCAGTTTTTCCCACAACGCCCGGCTATCATATTCCGGCACACCCCACTCGGTGTCGTGATACTCGGCATAGATTGGATCGGGGCTGTTGACCCAGGCGCAGCGTTGCATGATGTCCGGACGTCCTTTTTTTTTCTGTGGCGCACTGCATCGGGAATCGACGCGTGCGCCGCGCCAGAATATGTGCGCCCCGAACACCACTCCAGAATCTGCCGCAGCGTGAACGAAATTCATTCTGACACAGCGGCCAGTCTTCGCAAAAGTGAGGGGGACTCACATCTCGAGCGTAGCTATTGTGTGCAAGGATGAGAGGATCGTGAAATGAGTGCGCAATCATCACCGCAGGGGCCGCGCATTGTGCCGCTAGGCCTAACGCTGTCCAGCTTCCTGCTGGTCACCTATCTGCTCTGTATAATCCTCGGCCTGATCGCGCCGGAACGGTTTCACATGCACCAAGCTTGGGCTCCGCTTCTGCCCGGCTTCGAGTGGCTGACACCGCAAGGGGCCCTGTTCGGTGCCATCGGCTCATATCTCTACGGCTGGTACATAGCGGTCCTGTACGTTCCGCTCCACCGGCTGTTTCATCGCTGACTGGCCGCAGTCGGGAAGGTTCGAGGCTGATAGATTAAGGGCGGCACGGGTCGCGCCAGCACCGCCCTCAGGAATCGAATTGGCCAGCCTAGTGCGGCTGGGAATCCTCGCCGTGCTCGTGTCCGGCCTCATCCTCGCTCGTGGCAGGCTCATGCTGATACATCGCGCCGGCATGGTCGTGACCCATCGCGTCGGCATCCTCGCCATGGGCTTCTTCCATCATGGCATGGCACTGTGTCATGCGTTCGCGCATCGCATCGGACATGCCGGCCATGGCCGGCGCATCAGTGGCGGTGTCGGCGGTGGCGCCGCCCTCCATCATTTGATGATGCATGGCCCGGCAATCTTCCATCGTTGGGGCGGAGCTGGCCGACTCCTCGTTCATGGCGCCGTGGTCATGCTCCTGAGCCCAGGCGCTACCACCCAGCACACCCAGGCTGGCTGAGGCAATTAACGTCAAGATGATCGGCTTCATGGTTTCTCTCCTTGGATCAAATATGGCTTGCCCTGTCGTGACAACTTCAAGGCCGCTCACACGATGATAGGTTTACGTTTGAAACCATCTCAGCCCTCACGCGAGAGCTGCTCCTTTAGAGCCTTGCGGGCGCGATAGATGCGCACTTCCACCGCTTTGGTCGACAAGGACATTACCGCGCCGATCTCCTCATGCGACAAGCCCTCGATGGCGGAAAGCAGCAAGGGGGTTCGAAGCCCCTCAGGGAGGGCCCGGATCAAGAGCTCGACTTGTGACAGCGCCTCCCGATCCGCGACTTCACGCTCTGGATCCGGTGTTGGCGAGGCCATCCGGTCCAACTGGTCGTCAATGCCGATCCAGCGCAGCGCGACGCGGCGGCGGTGATGGTCGCGCGCCTTGTTTCTGGCAATGACAAAGGCCCACGCCAGAAAGGGGCGTCCGGTATCGAAGCGGTGGAGAGACCGGAACAGCGCGACAAATGTCTCTTGGGCGACATCAGAGGCATCGGCGCGATCGTGAATCTGGTGCGAGAGAAAGCGAAAAATCGAGTCCTGATGGCGGCAGATCAACTGGCCGAAGGCCGGCTCGTTGCCGGATCGGGCCCGGATCACCAGCTCGGCATCGCTCGGCACCGCATCATCGCGGCTTTCAGTCCGCGGCATCTAGCGCTCGCGCCAAATGCCGGTCGAACTCGACGCGTTGGTCGGGGTCGAGTTCGGCGCGCATGGCCAGGATGTGGCTCAGGGTTTCCAATTGTAAATCACCCATCGCCTGATGAATGTCCGCCGCAGCGCGCGTGACGTCAGCGGAGAGCGCCTGATCTCGCAGCAAGGTTTCGGCGAGAACGTGGCGCGCGCTGCTCATTCGGGCTTCGTCATTGGCGCGTTGAGTCGCAAACTCGCGTTCCAGCATGGCAATCGCCGCTTCCTGGTGTTGGGTCAGGACGAGGTCTTCATGCACGAGGTCATGGAAATTGGTCTCGACTGCGGGGCCACCCGCGAGGAAGGTCAACCCCAGCCAAACACCGAGGAAGCCGCCCAACAGACCCAGAACTGTTGCGACAAGTCCGGTGCGAAGCATCAGTGCCGGTCCTCCCGTGGATCAAGTTTCGAGGCTATCAAATAGGACGAGTTCGCCCGAAATACATCCAATTCATCATGCACGTGCGGTGCCGATATCGCGGCCCCCGAAATGCCGCCAATCACCAGCGCCAGTGCCGCAGGCGCCGCCCGCCAAGCGATCGCGGGCGCCAGTATGCTCCAGCTGGCCGTCAGGCGTTGCAGCCCGTTCGCATTCCGCCGGATCCTGTCCCAGACCCCGGCTTCGAACGCGCCCGTTTGCTCCAGCGCGGGCTTGTCTTTCAGCCCACGAAGGAGCCGGTCGAGATCATTGTCATCCATGAGACACCCTTTCTTCAGGAGGTGTGCAGATGCCGGATGCGCCAGCCGGCCTCCGTGCGGGTCAACACCGCTGTGCCGTGACCGTCGCGCGTGCGTTCTTCACCGCGCATCGTATATTCCATACGAATATCGAAGGTCGCGACCGCCAGGTCATGATCCACCTCAACCGAATAGCCCGACCAGTCATAGACTTGGAAGCTGACGTCCTCGGAGGCGAACTCCGGCGCAAGATGATGGTCGCGATAATCAGCCCAACCAATATTGACACCTGAGCCCTCGAATATCGTGAAGACGTCGCCCTCGGCGAGAACCCAGTCCTGCGCCGCCATAACGTCCTCATCGGCCAGTGCGATTGAATAGGATTCAAGCACGGCACTGATGTCTGCCGGTTCATCGGCCGAAGCGATTCCGGCACTGAACAAGACGACCGCACTGGCTGCCAAGATTTTATACGTGTTCATGATCCCATTCCCATCAAATGGTTCATGCCGCCATGCGCCAGTGAACCGCCAAGAAAACCATTGATTGCCACCGCTGCTGCAGCCGCAAACAGGCTCAAATTCATCACGAAACCTGAAAGCCCGCTTGCGCTCTTCCGGTGCCACTCTACGGCCGCCACAACGCCAAACAGTCCCACCGCCAGCGATGAACCGATCCAGCGATGCGCCAGCATGATACCGGCCTCGTCGCTCGCCATCGGTCCGGCATGGGCCCAGCCTAACAGGCCGGCAGCCAAGCCGCCAAGCGCGCCGGTCCAGACCAGAAACCGAACCGTGTCGGCATTGGTGACGCGCACACCAGCCAGATTGAGCGCTTGGGCCAATGCAGCCGCCAGGATCAGGGCGATCGGGAAATGCACCAGGAGCGGATGGTAGACACCCAAGCTTTCTATCGATTTTTCAAGCGGCGTATTGGCACCATTATCACCCCAGTGACTATGCCCGGCGCCGCCGTGATGGCCTTCCTCGCCTTCACCACCATGCTCGTGCGGCAGGGCCTCGTCATGATGGTCCTCAGCCGCCTCGGCACCATGCTCATGCGGCACGGCCTCGTCATGATGGCCAGCGGCAGGAGTTACGCTACCCGGCTGGTGCGCAGAGGCCGCGTCGTGATCATGCGGCGCAACGAGGTCATGGTGCGACGCATCAACCTCCGCTTCGGGGATTTGTTCCGGTGCAGCGACCGCCTCGGCGGCAGTCGCGGCGCCTGCGTGTTCCTCGGGCGGGTGCGCCCATGCCGGTTCAGTTGCTGCCAACGCCAAACTGGCTGTTGCCAAGCTCAACATCAAAACGCGTATTGCGGACATGATCCATTCCTCCAGAAGATCGCGGGGGTATTACGCGCCATTTCGCCGCACCCCTCAAGATGAGCGCAGCAGAGTCAGCTCAGCCGAACAACACTCAGGCCAGCCAGTCCCACGGCAGGGTCCAGCCACCCCGGCATGATCAACCAAAATGTTGTCAGGGGATGTCTTGCCTGCGGTTAGACTCATCGACCGACCCGCTTCCAGCCAAGGCCGGGCGTCTCGCATAGACCCCGCCGAAAAACCGAATCGGGTTGATATGGGCTGGAGCAATTTCAGCGCGTCGGTCTCATGATGAGGGGACAAGCGGTTGGCTGCGTAACACAAGAGATATCCTGGAGGACCGGTCGATCCTAAAACTGAAAACCATCGGCCAAGCCTTTTCCGGCCGCGATAATCGGCTGACCTCCCTGCGCCTTGCGCTGGCCGCAGCGGTGCTGGTTGAGCACGCTATCATCGTGACCCGTATGCCGGATATACCGCCCCCGCTCGCTCTCAACGGTTGGTCGCTCAGCTACGCGGCGGTGAATGCGTTTTTCATACTCAGCGGCTTCTTGATCACTGACAGTCTGGAGCGCCGGGCCGATGTTTTCACTTATGCAGCGTCACGCGCGCTTCGGATCCTGCCCGCCCTGGCCGCGCTTTCGCTGACGGCGGTCTTCATTATTGGCCCGGTTGTCACCAGCCTCGGCGCGGCCGACTATTGGACGACCCCGCAAACTTGGCTGTATCCGGTTCAGGTGTTGGGTTTCCTCGATACAGAGCACGGCCCGGCGGGGATTTACGCTGACCTGCCTCGGGCCGGCGAGTTTTCCGCTACGCTGTGGACGCTGCGGTATGAGGTGGTCGCTTATCTTGCCGCCGCTGTCGTATTTTTCACCCCCATCCCTTGGGGGAAATGGTCGCATCTGCTTCTGTTCGCGATTACCTCAACCGCGTTTCTGGGCCTCGCCCTTTTCTGGGTCGATGCACCGGCCGTGATCATGAGCGCCGCACGCCTTTCGACTGCCTTCACGCTCGGAATGGTCGTTTACGGATGGCGTGATCACTTGCCGCTGGTTCCGGTGATAGCGGGTGTTGCGCTCCCGCTCTGGTTCCTTTCCGGTGACGCGGCTTGGGCAGAATTGTTCATGAATATCGCGATTGCATCGACCCTGTTTTGGATCGCCTTTGCCCGCTTGGGCGGACTGCCAACAGCGTCGCACATCCCTGACTGGTCCTATGGGATCTATATCTGGCATTATCCCGTCATGCAGACCGTGCTGTTCTTCAACCCGTCGGCAACGCCGCTGCTGATTGGCCTGATCTCGCTGCCGGCAACGGTTATCATCGCTGCGCTGTCCTGGAGTTGGGTCGAAAAACCCAGTCTGGCGCACAAGGCGGCGTTCGGATGCTGGCTACAATCGATATGGGTCCGATACAAGACGGCGGCCTCAACCGCCAAGGGAGAGTAAAATGATCAATCGTCGACAAGCGCTTTTGGGCGGGATCGTGTTCGCCGGCAGTCCGGGTTTGATCGCATGCTCCGCACAGGCCAACCCGTCAGTCCTGGTCTATAAATCCCCCACCTGTGGGTGCTGTAATGCCTGGATCGCGCATTTGCGCGAGAGCGGGTTCGAAGTAGAGCCACATGACCTGGACGATATGACGGTGATCAAGCAACGCCTCACGGTGCCCCAGGAGATGTGGTCGTGTCACACCGCCATCGTCGAAAACTACGTCGTGGAGGGTCATGTCCCGGCTGCGGAAATTACCCGCATGTTGGCTGAGCGACCGACCATTCGCGGCCTTGCAGTACCGGGCATGCCGGCCGGCTCGCCGGGAATGGAAGTTCCCGGCTACTCGCAGGCCTATACGGTCTGGTCCTTCGGCGATGCCGGCAGGGCCGCCTTTGCGCAATACGGCTGACGGCAAGAATTGCTCTTCGCCCCATGAGATATCGAAGTAGCGGGACCTGATTGCGGCATGTCGGTCACCCTCGTCTACCCACCTGTCGACGCTCGGAAAACTTGATAAATAAAATACCCTCCACTCGCACAATGCGTCAGCATTGTGATCTTCCTTGCGCAATTTTCGGCATTTTGTTGCGCATTATGTCGCAGCAGTGAAATTTTAATGCGACAGCATGACGCGGTTCAAACGGGCTCTCAGGCGTTGATCATCACACCGTCGGGGACTAAACCATAAATAGTTTATGGAAAAGGAGAGACCCGAATGAAAGCCTTTGTAAAAGCAGCCTTAGTCGCCGGAACGATCAGCCTGATGAGTGCGGGTGGCGCGTGGGCCGAAGATCATGAAATTCAGATGCTCAATCGCGGTGCCGACGGGAATATGGTCTTCGTTCCTGCTTTCCTGCAGATCGCTCCCGGCGATACGGTCACATTTTTGCCGACCAATCCCAGCCATAACGCCGAGACAATTCCCGGCATGCTGCCGGATGGTGCGACACCGTTCTCGGGCCAACTGAGCCAGGCCGTCACCGCGACCTTCGACCAGGCCGGCATCTACGGCGTTCGCTGTTCACCGCATTATGCCGCCGGCATGGTCGCGCTGATCGAGGTCGGCGACGGGACATCCGTCAATGGGGCCGCCGCCGCCGCGGTCCGGCACCCGGGGCTCGCCCGCCGCCGGATGGCGGCGCTCATCGCCGAAAGCGAAAACAACTGATCTGTGCGTTCACTCGTTCTGGAAGCGAGGCCGCGCACCCAATTGAAAGGGGATTTACATGACTTGTTTCAAGACAAAAAGACCCGGCCTTCTGGCAAGGTTGATGACGACAGCCGCAGCCGGCTGCCTGGTTCTCGCGGGCGCCGCGCCGGTGCTCGCCGACAACGGTCCGGATACCAACTTCCGCGTGACCGGCTTTGCAGATGCGAACTTCACCTATCTCGACAATGGGGTGACCACATCGTCGGAATTCTCGTCGATCCGGTTCAACCCGATCTTCCAGTTCCAGTATCAGGATTTCGTCCTGTTCGAGGCGGAACTCGAGATTGAAAACGCCGATGGCGGAACCACCACCGGGTTGGAATATGCGCAGGCCGATTTCCTGGTCCATCCGAATGCCGTGATCGTTGTCGGGCAATTTCTCAGCCCGTTCGGCCAGTTTATGGAACGGTTGCATCCGTCATGGATCAACCGCATGGCTGACATGCCGGCCGGCTTTGCTCACGGTGGAATCCAGCCTGCGTCTGAGACCGGTGTCCAGGTGCGCGGCGCATTCAATCTGAACCCCGGAACCTTCACCTACGCGGTTGCCGTCGGCAATGGTCCGCGGGTTGGCGAGGAGGCAGATACAGAGCTCACTGCCTATGATGGCGATGACAATGACAACAAGGCTATTTCCGGCCGGTTTGGTCTGCGGGTTATCCCGGATCTCGAGATCGGTGCATCGTTTCTGACGGCCAAGGTGCTGGGGCTGGAGTCTGAGGCCGGGCCGAGCCTGCTCGATCCGACCGAAGCTGATCTGATCCAGTGGGGAGCCGATTTCGCCTATACCGGCGGAGCTTGGGACATACGCGGTGAGTATATTGACAGCCGTCGTGACCCGATCAACACCGCCGTCGCCGGCGCTGTCGCCGTTGAAGCCTTCCCGACTCTGGAAAGCACGGCCTGGTATCTCCAGATGGCTTATCGCCTGTCGGGCACGGCCGAGTTTCCGGCAATGGCCAATCTCGAGCCGACCCTGCGCTATGGCGAATACGACATCGTCGGAAATGACGACCTCGCCATGCACGCACAGCGTCGGTGGGACGTTGGGGTCAATTACTGGTTCGCGCCGAGCCTGGTGGCCAAAACCGTACTGCAACGCCGTGAGTTCACGGCGCGGATGCCTGGCGATGTGAGCGAGGAAACGCGGTTGTTGGTCCAAATGGCCTACGGCTTCTAGAGATGGAGAAGACAATGTTCAGAACACTGATTATCGCAAGCGCGATTCTGGCCACTGGCGGCGCTTCTGCTGCCCTGGCACAGCAAGCTCCCGACGCCGCAGCGCAAGCGGCCGAGGATGCATACGCCGACCAGATCGGGCGTGGCGCCGAAGCCTGGGCCAACACCTGTAGCAACTGCCACAATATGCGCTCCCCGACTGAGCTCAGTCCTGCGGAATGGGACATGACGGTCAATCATATGCGGGTTCGGGCCAATATCCCCGGCGACGTTGCCGAGGACATCAAGGCCTTCCTGATGATGAGCTCGGAACCCTACGAGGACAATAACGCGGTGGATTCGCCCCCCGCCACGACCAACCCCGACTAAGTCGGTGTCCCGCGAAGCCGCTATGGGCCGGCGGGCTTCGACACAGTGACATCCAGCCTGACGGGCGCTTCGGCGCCCGTTTTTTTTGGGTTCACGAAGCGCCCGGCGTGAATGTGTGGCTCTTCAAGGGCTTCATAAGCCATCCAGATGAGTATTCACTGCTGCAAGGCAGGGGGTAGACCCCGCCGGACGGGATGTACCAACCGCTATCGGGGCTGTGAGGGGCGCGACTATTTTGGCCCCGCGGACCCTGCCGCAGGTCAACCGGCACGGGCGCAACCGCCTGAGAAACAATCAGGCACCGCGTCCGCCGCCAAGGTGGTTGCCGCACCGGAAGAAATCACTGGAGAAGACGTGGACGGTCGCTTCATGAACCGGCTGTACCGCAGATCCCGATACGGTTTCTGCGTACCAGACAGGCTGATCGGGACCATCACAATCAATGACGCTGAGGCGCCGCGACGGATTGTGATGGTCCCGATTTCATCCAGGCTCCGTCTTTCCTCTAGCCCTCACTTGGCAGGCGTTCGGGCAGCTGTCGCTGCTGCCGGCGCAGAACGATTGACTGCCAGATCAGGAAGGCCGCCGGGATCACCAGCAGGGTCAGCACGGTTGCGCTGATCATGCCGCCGACCATCGGCGCTGCGATGCGGCGCATCACTTCGGAACCGGTGCCACTGCCAATCATGATCGGCAGCAGGCCGGCGATGATCACGGCGACGGTCATCATGATCGGACGCACACGCAGCAGGGCACCCTCGATCACGGCCCCTGTCAGATCAGCGGGGTTCAACGCCCGCCCCTCGTCGGTAGCCAACTTCCGGCGGTCGGCCAGCGCGTGTTCAAGGTAGAGGATCATCAACACCCCGATCTCCACCGAGACTCCGGCCAAGGCAATGAACCCCACCCCGACAGCCACCGACATGTTGTAGCCGAGCAGGTCGAGCAGCCAGATGCCACCGACCAATGCCAACGGGAGGGTGCCAATAATCAGCAGGACGGGAATGATGCGGCGGAAATTCAAGAACAAGAGCAACACGATGATGATCAGTGTCACAGGAACCACCACGGCGAGCTTTGCCTTCGCACGCTCCATGAACTCATACTGTCCTGACCAGCGGATCGAATAACCGGGTGGCAATTCCAGCTGATCCGATAGTGTGCGTTGGGCATTGGCGACATAGGTGCCGATATCGACACCGGCGATATCGACATAAACCCAACCATTCAGCCGCGCATTCTCGCTGCGGATGACACCGGGCCCCGCACCGATCGAAATGTCAGCGATACGTCCGAGCGGAATCTGGGCCCCGGCCGGGGTGATCACCGGCAAGGACCTGAGTTGCTCAGGCGATCCCCGATAATCGCTCGGATAGCGAATATTGACCGGATAACGCTCCTGCCCCTCGACACTCTCGGTCACCGTCATGCCACCAATCGCGGTGCGGATGACATCATGGACATCGGCGACATTGAGGCCAAAGCGGGCGGCCTCAAGCCGATTGAGATCGATATCTACAAAGCGTCCGCCGGTGACCCGCTCGGCATAGACCGAGGCAGTACCGGGAACGCCGCCGATAATGTCTTCGATCCGCTCTCCGATTTCGGCGATAACGGCCAGATCGGGCCCGGCGATCTTGATCCCGACGGGCGTCTTTATCCCCGTTGCCAGCATGTCGATGCGGGCCCGGATCGGCATCACCCACGCATTCGTCAGGCTGGGGATATCGACGAGTGAGTTCAGTTCCGCACGAATATCGTCCATCGTGACACCGGGGCGCCATTCATCGCGCGGACGCAACTGGATCGTGCTTTCGATCATCGACATCGGTGCCGGATCGGTGGCCGTGTCGGCGCGGCCAGCCTTGCCGTAAACCGTCAACACCTCGGGAACCGTCATGATCAGCCGGTTGGTCTGCTGCAGGATTTCGGCCATCCGGCCCGCCGAGGCGGCGGGGTAGGCACTGGGCATGTAGAGAATGTCACCCTCGTCGAGGTCAGGCATGAATTCGCTGCCCATGCGCGACAATGGCACCGCCGAACTGGCCAGCACCAACACGGCCAGACCGATCATCGCCCAGGGATGGCCCAGAACCAGCTTGATGAAAGGGCGATAACCGGCGATCAAAATCCGGTTAACCGGATTCTTGTGCTCCGGCGTGATCTTGCCGCGAATGAAGAACCCCATCAGCACGGGGACCAGCGTGACCGATAGACCCGCCGCCGCCGCCATCGCATAGGTTTTGGTGAAAGCGAGCGGATGAAACATCCGCCCCTCCTGGGCTTCCAGGGCAAAGATCGGCACAAAGCTGAAGGTGATGATCAGGAGCGAAAAGAACAGCGCCGGACCGACTTCGGCCGCGGCGTCGCCAACAATGCGCCATCGGTTCTCCGGCGTTAGCGGTTCTCGCTCGATATGCTTGTGCAGGTTTTCGATCATCACGATCGCTGCATCGACCATCGCGCCGACGGCGATCGCGATACCTCCGAGCGACATGATATTGGCGTTGATGCCTTGGGCGTTCATCACCGCAAAGGCAGCCAATACACCGAGCGGCAGGCTGAACACGACCACCAGCGAAGAGCGAATGTGGAACAGGAAGATCACGCACACCAGCGCAACGACGATAAATTCCTCGATCAGCTTTTCGCTCAGGGATTCAACAGCCCGATCAATAAGGCCCGCCCGGTTATAGGTGGTGACAATTTCGACGCCGTCAGGCAGCGAGGCACGCAATTCGTCCAGCCGGTGCTCGACCCGTTCAATGGTCGCCTGCGCGTTCTCACCATAGCGCATGATGATGACCCCGCCGACAGCCTCGCCTTCACCATTCAGCTCACCGAGTCCGCGCCGCAATTCAGGCCCGATACGAATGTCCGCAACGTCGGAGAGAAGGATCGGCGTGCCAGCATCGCTCAACCCGACCGGGATCGCCCTGAGATCGTCTATCCCTTCGATATAGCCCGAGGCACGCACCATGTACTCGGCTTCCGCCATCTCGATGACGCGGCCGCCGCTTTCCTGGTTGCCGCGCTGAATCGCCGTGCGCAGATGCGACAATGGGATGCCATAGGCGCGCAGGCGGTCGGGATCGGCCACCACCTGGTATTGCCGCACCATGCCGCCAATACTGGCGACTTCCGAAACGCCCTCAATCGTTTGCAGTTCGAATTTCAAAAACCAGTCCTGGATCGAGCGCAATTGCGCCAGATCGTGCTGGCCGGTCCGGTCGACCAACGCATACTGATAAATCCAGCCAACCCCGGTGGCGTCAGGGCCCAACTCCGGCGAGGCGCTTGCGGGCAAGCGCGGCGCGACTTGACTGAGATATTCGAGCACGCGCGAACGGGCCCAGTAGAGATCCGTTCCGTCCTCGAAGATGATGTAGACATAGCTGTCATTGAAGAAGGAGTAGCCCCGCACCGTCACCGCGCCGGGCACGGCGAGCATCGCGGTCGTCAATGGGTAAGTGACCTGGTCCTCCACCACCTGTGGCGATTGCCCGGGATAGGTGGTCTTGATGATGACCTGGACATCAGAGAGGTCCGGGATCGCATCCAGCGGCGTGCGTGATAGCGAATACGTGCCAAACCCGGCCAGCAAAACAGCGAGAATGAGCACGATGATCCGGTTGGTGATCGACCATCGAATGAGGGACGCGATCATGGCCGCTCTCCTTCAATTGCAGTGTGAGCCTCGATAGCGGCCAGCTGCCAGCCGGATGCTTCGACTTCGATGAGTTCAAAATCAACGCTCTGTCCCGGCTCGATCTCTGACAGATCAACATCAGCAAGGGCGTTAAACATCGTCGTTCCAGCCGGACGATCCAGCTCGGAGATAGCCGGGTGTTCGATCTCGATCATGCTGTGACCGGACATGAGCGAGATGACAGTGCCGCTTGCGCGGACAGCGATGGGCGCCGCGTCAGCCACCAGGACGGGTTCATGTATCACCTCGCCTGGAGGGCTCATCCGGAGCATCGCGCCCTGAATGCTCGCTTCAGAATCGAGCAGGAACTGGCTCGACACCACGATCCGCTCGCCGGCGGCAAGACCGGAAAGTACTTCCACCATGCCGCCGGATTCGGCGCCGGTCATGATGCTGGCGGGACGATAATGCCCGTCACCTTCGGCCAGAATGACCCGTTCGGAACGGCCAGTCCGGATCACCGCCTCAAGCGGGATTTGCAGGACATCGGCGCGCGGTTCGGTCTCGATCGCGATATTGAGATACATGTCGGGACGCAAAGCACCGTCGGCATTGTCGAGCCGGATTCGGACAGGCACTGAGCGGGTCTGCGGGTTCACCGTCGGGTAGACATATTCGACCTCACCGACCCATTCCCGGCCCGGCAAAGAGCGCGTCTCCAGTCGAGCGTGATCGCCGGCGCTGACGCGTTGTGCGTCGTCCTCAAAGACGTCCGCGATCACCCACACGGTTTCCAGATCGCTGATCGTCATCAGCTGGCCGCCGGGCCGGACAAAAGCCCCATTGCGGATGCCAATGGCGATAACAGTGCCGTCTTGCTGCGCACGAATAGCCACCGTGCGACCGGCAATGCCGCGCCGCGCCAGTTGGGTGATCTGGTCAGAGTCCATGCCCAGAGAGACCAGGCGCGACCTTGCAGCCTGCCTCAGGGAGTCGCGCCCGATCTGTACAGCCTGAAGGTATTCGGCCTGTGCCGTTGCAATAGCCGGGGAATAGAGTTCAAGCACGACCTGTCCGCGCGTCACCGGGTCACCGATGGCAGACACCGGCAGGCTCTCGATCCAGCCTTCGGCGCGGACATCAATCATCGAGGTCAGACCATCGACCGGTCTGACATAACCCACTGTGGAGAGAGTGCGGTTGAAACTGCCGCGAACGACAACATCCGTGCGCACGCCAATATTGTTTTCAACGACCGGGTTGATGCGGATGGCACCATCAGCCGGGGCCGTGTCATCGCTCTCATAGACAGGGACCAGATCCATGCCCATCGGCGATTTGCCGGGGTTATCGCTGCGAAAACTCGGATCCATAGGGGCAGCCCAGTAGAGCACACGCGGAGCGTCCGCCGAGCCCGATTGACCGCCCCCGGGATTGAACACGGCCATCAGGCCCAGGCCTGCAACGAGGCCGACGAGCAACAAGCCCAGAGCGGCGAACGGATTACGGATATTCATGAGGGATCTCCGACGAGAAACATGAGCCGGGCCTGAGCTTTCAGGGCATCGACCTGGGTTCGGTAAAGGGCAAGCTCGGTATCGAGCAGGGCAAGTTCAGCGCGGACCAGTTCGGCGAAGTCAGCACGCTCATTGCCGTAGGCGAGCAGAACAGCCTGTTCCGTCTCGCGCGAGCGCGGCAATACATCCGTCCGGTAGAGCACGACATTCTCGGTCAATCGCTGAAAGCTGGCATGGCTCGCTGTCAATTCGCGGCTCATCTCCAGCAGCGCCGTATCACGGTTGAGCACCTCTGCCTCACGCTGGCTGCGCGCCGAAGCGACACCGGCATCCTGACCGCTGTGCCCGAACAGGGGAATTTCAACGCCAACAGCGACGGAGGCCAGATCGGAACGGCTGTCGCGCAGGCCGTAGCCGGCTTCGAGCGAAAAACCGGGCCGGTAGCGCTGTTGCGCCAGCTCGACGCCGCGATCGCGCGCTGAAATGCGCGCGTCGATTATGGCGATAGACGGATGGCGCACCAATTGTGCCCGCATGGCGTCAGGCTCATCGGGTGCCGGCAAGACTGGCCATTGCGGCGTCAACGAGCGGGCAGCGACCGTATCGCCGAGATAACGTCCCAACGCCGCTCGCGCGACCTCGCGATTGCGCTCAATCTCGACCAAGCGCGTCGTCAGCGTCTGGAGCTCAAGGTCAATCCGGATCACGTCATGACTGTTGCGATTTCCGGCGGCAAAGCTGGCCGACGCGATCTCGCCCAGTTGCGCCACTGTGGTCCGGCGTTCTTCGATCAGGGTCGCCGCCCGGTCCAGGTAATATAGCTCCAACCAGGCTTCGCGCACGCTCAATCGGATACGCCGGCTTTCCAGCGCCATCGCAGCGCGAGCCGAACGCGCTTCCCACTCGCGAATTTCCCGCGACAGGCGTTGTGTGTCGCCGCGTGGAAACATCTGGCGAATACTGACCTGGGTCTGTGTCATCCCCTCACGATTGGGGTCGAAATCGCTCAGGCGCATATTGGCCAACCCGACCCTTAGCGTCGGATCAGGTAGTGCCGCGTCGGCGATACCCTGGCTGTCGAGCGCTTCGGCACGGGCGCGCCAGACCTCGACAGACGGCTCTTCGGCCTGACTGGCCAGCAGCACGGCTTCGGGCAATGACAAGGGGTAGTCTTGGGCTTGGGCAAGGCCGGCGGTGCTCAATATGAGCGCCGTCACGGCCAGGCGGGCCAGTACAGAAGAGCGCATCAACGCCTCCAATTCTCTGAAACAACACGAAAACCCGCGCGATGGCGGTGCTTGTCGTCAGAGTTTTGGCGGCTGTTTGGGTATCGGGAGCGCGAAACTGTGCGGACGGCTGGAGATCGCCCGGCTCCGGGCTTCGAGGCCTGGGTCGGGACGGACCAGCTGAGCACCTTCAAGGGTACCTGCCACTATGGAACCGGTCATCATGGCGCAATCGGGCGAGGGGCAATTCATATCGCTATCGCAGGGATGGTCCATTTGCATGGCACCGTGCGTGGCCTGCCCATCCGCGCCGGTGGCATGAGGGCAGCACGCCTGAATGCCGGCGCAGGAATCGTCGGGAATTGACGCCAGTGAAGACCCGGCCAACATCGCCCAAGCCACAGCCAAGGCGGCAAGAAGCGTGACTACGCTCCTCGTCCAGCTGCCCTGTCTGTGCTTTGTTGCGAACATGTTTGCTACTGCCTATCGAACCCCGTCAACGAGGCCAGCTATCGAGATTACACGGTCAAGAACCCTATCCCTCAATTTTTTGCAATTCGGCGTATCGTCGCACCGCCCTGCCAAGCGACTCGGTGAATGGGTGACACGCTCCACCTATTCCCGTCACGGTTTCAACGGAATAACCCTAGCCCCGTACCGCAGGAAATGAACGGAGACGGCCAACGACCACGCAACGTCCTGCCGCGCCATGCCAAACTGAAGGCCATTGTGCGCTGAGGCGTCGGCCTCAGCTTGATCCGGGCGTCAGGCCCATCCGGGTGGCGTGCCAAGAGGCTTCGGCGCGCGAGGAGATGCCCAGCTTGCGGTAGATCGACTTGATATGACTGGCGACCGTGCTTTCGGCGACACCGAGATCGGCTGCGACATCGCTATTGCGCAGGCCGCGCCCGATCAGCGCCAACACATCGCGTTCGCGCGCCGTCAGGCCCTCATCGGGATTGGCGGCGGGACCGGTCAGGCGGAAATGCGCCATGATCCGGCGCGCCACCGAAGGCGAAATCGCGGGCAGGCCCTCGGCCAGTTGCAGCAATTGCCGCGTCAACAGTTCGGCCGGATTCTCCTTCAGCAAATAGCCTTGAGCCCCCGCCGACAGGGCTGCCACGATTGAAGCATCATCGCCCATCACGGTGGTGACAATCGGGACCGCCGTCGGACAGACCCGGCACAGACAGCGCAGGACTTCCAGCCCGGACCCGTCGGGCAGACCAAGATCGATCAGTGCCAGATCATAATCCGCCTCGGCGGCGGCCTGGAGGCCAGCACGCATCGTCGCTGCCTCGCTGATTTCGCAGGCCGGAAAGGCGGCCCGTGCAATCTCGCACAGCCATTTGCGCGTCTCGCCGACATCTTCGACGATCAAAATCCGGTTCATGCGACTGCTCCTCGACGCGGCAGCGGAAAGCTGGCGGCCAGCCGCGTGCCCGCGGCGGAGGGGAGGATCTCGAGACGCCCATCCAGCCCGGCAAGCCGGCCCTGCATATTGGCCAACCCGTTGCCGCCGGTCCGATCCGCCGGATCGAAGCCCGATCCATCATCCTCGATCACCAGCTCGGCCCGGTTGCCATCATAGCGGATCTCGACCCGCATCACGCTGGCGCCGGAATGCTTGAGAACATTGCTCGCGGCCTCGCGCAGCAGGGAGCGCAAGGCATGGCCGGCTTGCGGCGGCAGGCCCGCCAGATCGCCCGCCTCATTGACCCATTCCAGCGCGATCCCGACCGAGGCGAGACGCTCGGCGGTCTCAAGGCGCAAATCGGCCAGGGTTTCATCGAGCGAGCGGGTGCCGCCTGAGGCGTCATTGATGATATCGCGCAGATCGGTCAGGGTTTCGCGGATCATCGAATTCTTGCGGTCGTCGTCACGGCTGTGCAGGGCGCCCAGCAATTGGGCGCCGATATTGTCATGCATGTCGCGCGCAATCCGGGTCCGCTCCTCGGTGACGCCGCGATCATAGGCATCCCGGCTGGCATCGGCATGCGCCATCATTTGCACCAGACGCTGGGCGGTTTTGACGTGGGAGGGGCCGAACAGGGCCCGGCCGGCCCAGGGATAGCGCAGGCTCAGAGCCGAGATATCGCCGATCGGCGGCAAGACGAGTTCAATCCCGTCCTCACGAATGGCCGGTTCGGCCACCGCCTCGTCTGTCCCGTGGCAATCGAGCGGGTCGAACAGCCGGGTGACCAGTTGGCGCCATTGCCCGGCGCGCTCACGCAGCGAAGTCTGAAAGGCGAGATCCACGACGGCGTGGAAGAGTTCCTGTTCGCTCAAGCCGGGCTGCGGCACGAAGCGCCGCGCGACGGCATCGCGCAGCGGCAGATAGAGAAAACCGACGACCAGCAGGGAAATCCCGATCGCCGGGCCCGGGCGCAGCGAGAGCAGACCGACCAGCGCCGCATCGAGCGCCACCAGGATCAGCGTACCGACGACATAGAACAGGATGCGAAACGCCCACTCACCCAGTTCGAACAGCCGGTATTGCCGCAGACCGGCCGCGACGCCGATATAGATCAGGAGGAAACAGGCGAAGGCATAACCGGCCTTGATCGGTGCCGGATGTCCCAGCACGGCCGGCAGGGCGATCAAGCCGATAAATCCACCCGCCCCGAACAGCACTGAAAGCCCGAACCAGATCGCGACAGCGCGGTCTTTCGGTGCCTTTGCCGTCGCAAGGAATTGAGCCGCAACGGCCAGGAAAATCCCACCCATCTCCACCAAGGTGATCAGGTGAACCGAAGACCAGGCGGGCATCCGGCCCAGCAGGGTCGCGACTGTCCAGAGCGCAAAGCCAACGCTGCTGACCAGCGCCAGCGATCGCCAATTCGGCAAGCGGACCGGATAGACCAGAAACAGCACGATCATCGCTGCGCCAAACAGGGTCGCGCCGCCGGCATTGAGCCACATCAGGAACACCGCAAGGCTGCGCGGTTCGATCACGGCGCCCGAACGGCTCGCCGCCGCCAAGGTGAAGATCAGGGTCGCCAGACCGCTCAGAGCGAACAGGCGCGTCGCCAGCTCACGCGGCCGCAGCGCCCAGACCCAACCGGAGATCGTCATCGCCCCAAGGCCGACAGCCAACTGGACCCAGAAGATCAGCGCCAGGGGGGTCACAGGGTCGGATCCGAGCGCCAGACGGAATGTCACCGCAGCCATCGCCAGCGCGAACAGCACGATGCCGGCCAGCCGCGCGCTCGGCGTATTGAAGCGAACCCGCTCCACGCCGGCGGCCAGTCGGCGGCCTGTCGCACTATCCCCCGGCTCACTCATCTCCGTCTCGTCTCCTGCCGAACCCGCACGACGCTTCGGCCAAGCCTTGCGTCCAAGGCCATCCTTACCCGTGCCAACCACTCCGGCGAACTCCCCGGAACAGGGGATGGCGGCACCGGAGCCGCGCGGATTAACTCAGTACAAATATCAGGATAACCGTCCCAGCCAAGCGTGAACTCCCAAGGTGAACACGGCAGGGCCAATCGAAAGGGGCAAGCATGAAACTCGCACTCCGGGCCGCACTGATGGGCATCGCCATCACCCTGACGGGCTGCAGCAGCGTCGTCGATAATTTCGTCACCGGCGGACCGCTTGTCCGTGAAGGCGAACAGACCGGCGTCATCCAGGTCGTGAACCGGTCCGGCTATGCCCTGACCTCGGTCCTGCTCGCCCGCTGCAGCGCCCCTTCCTATGGCCTCAACCGCCTGCCCAACGGCGTCCGTATCCGGCCTGGCCAAAGCTACACCTTCCGCGTCGGAGCGGGCTGCTGGGCGGTCCTCGCCGGACTGGCCGGGCAAGAGGCGCGCCAGGACCTGCAGGTCCGAGCCGGTGGCGGCATGATCTACACCGTGACCGGTTGATCGGCTGCCCACGCATCCACCCATCGTTTCAGAAAGGATATCCCATGAAAGCTTCCCTCACCGCCGCCGCCCTGGCCTGTCTGACAACAGCCGCCGCCCTAGCTCAGCCAGCGACCTTCGGCGCCGTCAATCTTCGCGCCGGGTTCACGCCGGACCCATTCCGGGTCTCAATAACCTCTGGCGGAGTACTCGATGCGTCGTCCATCGCGTCCGGCTGTCGTGGCTGGATCGCCAACAATATGGATTATCAGGTCCACTACGTCGCGGGCACATTCAATTTGAGTTTTTCTTCGACTTCAAATTCCGACACCACGCTGATGGTGCGGGCCCCTAATGGCAATCTGTATTGCGATGATGATAGCGGTAATGGTCTCAACCCGATCGTCACCATCGGAAACCCGCAATCGGGCACCTATAATGTTTGGGTCGGCTCTTACCAGAATGGTGAATATGCCCAGTCAACGCTCTCGATCTCGGAACTCGGCCGACAATAATCACACCAGTCCCAGGGGGGACGCGATCTGGCGGCACCTGGCTTGCTCACGGGCAGCCGGCCGCCAGATCGCAGGTCTTTTAGTCTTGCCGTTTGAAGCGGCGTTGATAGAGAACCGCCAGCAAGCCGTTGATGAGGACGAAGGGCAATACCAGCCACTGGGAAACCACATCACCCCAAATTGTGTCGGCCAGAAAAATCACCGCCACCCATAAGAGTGCATGCAACATCATCAGCAGCGTCAACCGTGACTTGGAGCCGAACCGCTCGTTCGATACACCCCGAACGGCACCGCCATTGGCCAGCAAGACTCGCGTCCAATTGGCCGCTGCCAGGCCAAAGCCTGCCAATACGATGGCACCGGCAACCGGCATCATTTGCTCGGCTGGCCACCAGATCCAAACCGCCAAAGCGGCCAGACCGGCACCAACCAGCACCGTGGCTGCAAAGCGTTCAGCCGCCAGAACCGGGGCCGAATTCTCAGCCCGCGCTGCCAGCGGCAGCACCAGTTTGGGCAATTGATTGCCGAGCAGGAGCAGCAGCAGCGCGAGCGATGCGCCAACGCCACGCTTGGCAAGATTACGATCGATCAGCTCAAACTCACCAGCCAGCGCTATCCCCAGCACAGCGACGATCGAAATGAGTATCAACACTGCACTGATGCGGTGTCGGGATGTCTTGTTATCGGCGGTCATATTTCTGTTTCCTTCTTTACGCCCAGCGCTGAGGCGGGCTCGGATTTCAGGGTCATTTCCCAGCCGAACAGGCGTGCAAATCCCAGCAAGGCGTCTTCCAGCACCGACAGCTGCAATTGATACACGACTGATTTGCCGTGCTTTTCCGAAACCACCAGACCGGCTTCACGCAGGATCGCGAAATGCGCCGACATGGTCGATTTCGACACTTCGAACTGATCCGCCAACTCACCGGCGCTCAGCGGACCTCGCTTGAGCAATTCCAGCACACGGCGTCGGGTTGGGTCGGACAGGGCTTTAAAGGCGTTGTTCATGATTCGATATTTCGCTGATTATCAAAATGAATGCAAGTAAAAAATGCTGCTTCGCGCCCGACTGAGCCACTTTTGCCTGTCAGGACAGGTGTTTGCCCGAGCCAGTTCGATGCAGTACCGGAGCGCCCTCGCCCGGCTCTGGCGGGGTAAAGTGCGGGCAATCCACCGACCGCAGGATATCGGCGATCACCGCCAACCGAGTCCGCTTCTTGCTATCGGCAGCGACGACGCGCCAAGGCAGATCCTCCGAACCCGTCTCGGCGAGCATGCGGTCACGGGCGCGCGAATAATCGTCGAACTTTTCCAGCGCGACGGCATCGATCGGGCTGATCTTCCAGGACGTGAGCGGACTGGTCTTGCGTTCGGCAAGACGCTCGGCCTGCTCGGAATAGGAAATATCGAGATAGTATTTCAGCACCGTTGTGCCCGAGGACACCAGCAGGCGCTCGAAGGTGAGCACGTCACGGAAGAAGCCCTCGTATTCCGTTTCGCTGCAAAACCCCATCACCCACTCGACCCCGGCCCGATTGTACCAAGAGCGGTTGAACAGCACGAACTCGCCATTGGCCGGCAGATGCGGCACGTGGCGCTGGAAATACCAACTCGAACGGTCGCGGTCAGACGGCTTGCCCAACGCCACGACCCGCGTCTCGCGCGGGCTCATATGGCGGGTGATGCGTTTGATCAAACCGTCTTTGCCGGCTGCATCGCGGCCCTCGATCAAAACCAGCAGGCGTTGGTCGCTGGCGATGAGATGCCGCTGCAGCATCACCAACTGGATCTGGAGCTCACGCAGGCGGGACTTGTAATCAACGGACATTGTACGGAGCGCTCCATGCCTGCGGGACCGACGCAATAATGCCGCATCGGCTCAAGTTTTCCAAAATCATTGCCTATGCGCGAAATTCGCGTCATTTTGCTGGCGCTTTTGGGGGAATAATCATGCGTTGGATCGTCATTACAGTCGCGGTTCTCGCCGCTCTTGTTTCGCTCGCGGCCTGGGGTCCAGGCTCGATCAATGCGATGCGGCTGGTCAATGCACCAGCTGACCCGGCGCTGCAGCCGCTGTTCGACCCGATCCAGCAACCATTGCGCACCGAACGCGCCGATCTGCATGGCGCCGAAGATCTCGAGCCCGGCCCTGATGGCCGCCTGTATGCCAGCCTCGCCGATGGCCGGATCATGGTGCATGAGGCCGGCGGTGACTGGGTGGAGTTTGCCAATACCGGCGGCCGGCCGCTCGGCCTGTCCTTCGCGCCGGACGGATCGCTCTTCGTCGCCGACGCGCTGCGCGGCCTCTTGCACCAGACCAGCGAAGGCTGGGATGTCTGGATCGGCGCCGCGCCCGACGGACCGCTGGTTTTCCCCGACGACCTGACGGTGCTCGCCGACGGCCGCATCGTGATGACCGACGCCTCGCTACGCCATCCCTATGGCCACCACTTGGAATCCTTCCTCGAGTCGGAACAGACCGGGCGCATCCTGCTGGTCACAGGCCCTGGCGATTTCACCGAGCTCGCAGGCGGGCTGGGCTTTATCAATGGGGTCGACCATGATCCGGCAACCGGGCTGGTCTATATCAATGAAACCTGGACCGGTCGCATCTGGCGCCTCGATCCCGATAGCGGCGAAATGAGTGTGCTGATCGAAGGCTTGCCCGGCTATCCGGACAATCTTGAATTCGACAACGCGACCGGGCTGATCTGGGCCGCCATGCCCTCCTTGCGATCACCCGATCTGGAGGCGCTGCACGCACAGCCCTTCGTCAAACGCCTGGTCTGGCGCTGGTTACAGATTGCCGGGCTTCCGCCCCTGCCCGACCGGCCCGCCATGGCCATTGCTGTCGATCGTGACGGCCACGCTGTCTATGGTCTCACCGGCCCCGTCGAAGCCCAAGAGGGGACGACAACCGCGCTGGTGTGGAATGGCGAGTTGTGGACGGCCGGGCTTGATCGCGACGGCATGACGGTGTTTGCCGCACCGGGCAGCGGCGAGAGCGAATAGGCTTTCAAACCGTCAGCACAACGCGGCCCCGCCAGAGCGGGACCGTCTTGTTGCGCCCTGCTGGTTGCCTAGTGATGCACCGAATTTGTCGCAGACGCATCGCCTGATTTGCCAGAGGTGGAAGCTTGCTCGCTGGGCGGCTCCATCATGGCGAGGCAGACCTTCATCTCGACGCCGGTGGCATCGTCGAGCGCTTCCAGCGCCGCGGCGCGGCCGGTGACATCATTAGGCGCCAGACCGCCCAGCACCCGGTCGTGCAGATGCTGGCACTCCACCATCGTCGGTGCGGGCGTCGCATTTGCGGAATCATCCTTGCCCTGCGCGAGCGCGGCCCCTCCAAGCAAACCCATGCCTGCGGTAGCCATCACCGCAAAAACAAACGATTTCATGATACTTCTCCTGAATGACCAAGGGGCGACGGCCCCGAAAGGGCACACTCACGATCCGCGACACGATAGTGCGCCGGTCGCCAAGACAGAGTTGAAACGCCTGTGCCCCAGGCGTCGGCAAGCCGGTCTCAGAACCGGGATGCGCGGCGAGCATTCTGTCGGAATCAGGGCGATATTATGGCGCAGGTCGATGTCATTTTTGTAACCTTCAGCTCACCGGCACGGGTGCCGCCGCGCCGTCCGACCTGGGCTCATTCGTCGTCACAGCCTTGACGCAGAGCCCAATCCCTCAACGCCGCCGTTTCTGCGCCATCGAACGCAAAAGCGTAATTGCGCCATCGCTGTTTCGCGCTGGAATAGAGTTCCTGCGTGACCTGGTTGGCGCTGGGCGTGTTGATCCGACCGCGCTTGCGAGCCGTTTCAAAGAAGCGGGCCTGAGCCTCTTCCCACTCCAGCCCCAGACCTTGCATGACGCGACTGACCACGCCCTCAAGATCGTCGAGCAAATCCTCATAGGCCACAGTCTCGACACGCGGTTTGCGCCAGTCGACGAAGTCCTGCCATAGCGCGAAACTGCCGTCATAGAGCCGATCTATCCGCTCAAGACTGGTCATGTTGAGCATGGCGTTATTGGGCTTGTAGTCCTGGGCCAGATTGCTGATCGCGACATCAAACGGATGCCGCCGGGCCAGGATGAAAGTCGCGCGCGGCAGGATCCGGTTGATCATTGGAGCCCAGTTCATATTCAGCGGAAGCTTGTCGATATAGACGCGCTCGTCTGAGAGCGGGTCGTCGGCAAAACCGGCCATCTGCTCGAGATAGGCGGTGCGCAATGTGCCCGGATCGCTCGCATCGAGCTGGTCGAGCCATGCCTCGGTGAAGTTGGACTCGTCGCCACTCATCCCGCCGGCGACACTGCGCAGGGCGTTGATGAGTACTTTCTGTTCCTCAACGATCCGCACCCGTGAGTGCGAGCGCAATATCGTGTCGAGCAAGGTGGTGCCTGAACGCGGGAAGCCAACGAGGAAGGCGATATTGGCCGGTCCGGCTGCCGCATCCGCAACGGCATTCCGGCCCGATGCGATCTCGGCACGCAAACGCCGGTGCAGGCTCTCGATCCGCCGGGTGATCATGGTGTGATCACATGGCCCTTCGGCCTCCCACACCACTTCACGCAGCCGATTGCCCGCCTCAAAGGCGGCATACGCTTCAAAATGGTAACCGCGTTTGTCCTCGATCGCCCCGAGCGTGAATTGGCGGCTGCGTATCTGGTCCGGCTCACCGGGCTTGGCGAGGGCGCGTGTGATACTGGCCTGCGCCTCGTCCAGTCTTCCAACCCGCAGCAAGGCCCGCGCCTGGGAATCGAGCAGATCGGCCCGGTCAAAATCAGCGCCAGCGCCGCGCGCCGTCTCAAGCAGGTTCAGCAGGGCGGCCGGATCAAGCTGTTTGTCGTAAAAGGCGGCAGCCCTGACAATCAGATCCGGATTGACCGGATCAAGCCTCAATGCGGCATTCCAGAGCCGATCGGCCTCGTCCGTCCGCCCCTCGGCATTGCCCACGAGCTCGGCCAGCAGCGCCCGGCATTGCGCATCCGACGGCGTGATCGCCAAGGCGCGGCGCGCGCAGATTTCGGCATAGCCTGCACGGCCACAGGCCCGGGCGGCCGCGACCAGCAATGTCCAGACGGCCACCGATTGCGGCGCGATCCAGACGAGTTCCCCGGCTTGAGCCAGCGCTTGATCGAAACGGCCAGCTTCGAGCGCGGCCGCAGCCCCGGCGAACAGGGCATTGCCTTCAGCAGCGCTGACCCGGCTGGTGAAACCGTCCAGATTGGCCGGTGCAGAATGCCCCGGCGGACATTGTGCTGCCGCCGCGCGCAACGCCGCATCATTCGGCTGCGAGCCACAGGCCTTGACCAACAGGCTGGCCGCCCGCTCGCGCTCGCCACTCTCCAGCAGCGCCCGCGCCAGGGCGATGGTGAAACCGGCATTGCCCGGCTGCAACATCACCGCGCTCATCAACGCCGGCAAGGCGTCGCCGGAACGCCCGGTGAATAACAACACCGCACCGAGATGATAGTGGGCAACGGCCAATTGTGGTTCGAGATCGAGCGCACGGCAGAATGCGGTACAGGCATCGTCCTGCGCCCCCGCCGCGAGCAGATCACTGCCCTGGCGCATGATTTGAGCCGCAGTTTCAGTCATGGGCATCCTCGGGCAAGATCGGTCCTGATGACCAGATAGCCGCGATGCCGCTGCCGGGGCAAGCCGGGAACTGGGCTGAACGTGATGGATCGCCGGGCCCCGGTTTTCGCTGCCGATTTGACGCCCCGGCCCGAGCGGGACACTAATCATCTCTGGATTTGCGAGGAGCTGCCGATGAACGTCCTGCGTCACCTATTGCTGGCCGCTGCTGTGTCCTACGGGCTTTCCGGCCTGTTCTGGCTGGTTCTCAACGTGTTCAACCTGCAAGGTTTCATCGCCGTTTCCGCCGCCTGCGCCCTCGCCGGCGCGCTCGCGGGCTGGCTGTCAGGTCGGCGATTATGGGTCACAGCGGGCGCGACGGCGGTGATCCGGCTGGTCGCATTTTTCCTGATGACGGGCGGGTTTGGGACGCCGTGATCTGTCCGTCGACTGCGCACCGAATTGCCGAAGATTCGGTCAATTCTGGCGCGCAGCAGACTGCAAGGCGGCTATTCGCTATTTTTTGATACGATCGCCGAATACCAGCAGGAACAGGCCGCCAAGGCTGGCTGCAATGCCGCCGATCATATAGAACATGGTGCGGTCGGTATATCGGCCGGTCAGCGCTTCGGTGATTTGATCAGCCGGGGCGTTCGTCCCCTGCACAGCAAAAATCAACAGGACGATACCAATCGCCAAAGCAATAAATCCAAACACTTTTGATTGCGTCATCGGTCGGGTTCTCTCTCGTGATTGAGCATTCTGCCGCCGCAATAGTTCCGGGCATCCGGATGCGGCTAAACAGACAAGCCACGATTACAGTACACTTTTTCGTTTAGTTGCACCAGACAATTAACAAGATTGTGGCGACAGAGTCTGGGTGACTTGCCGCTCCACAGCGCCCTGTCCCTCGCCTCTTCCAATAAACTCACCGTCATCCCACGGTGCGCGAAGCGCGTCCGGGGGACCTCAGCGGTGACGTTAGTGATCAGCGATTGCGGCACGTGCTTACCACCGGATCGCTAGGGTCCCCCGGACACTCAGCCGCGCTGGCGCGGCCAAGCACCGTGGGATGAAGGTGGGGTGTTTTTGTGGCCCGCCTGTCCCCTCGCCGACATGACTTATCCCCGCCCCTTCACGATTATCCCACGTCACCCCGGCGAACGCCGGGACCTCGACGTGACAGGTGCGGAGCCTATGAAGTGGAGGTCTCGACTGGAGTTTACCCCCGCGCAGGCGGGGGTCAGGATGACGAATTTTGAGGGATCTTATCCCCACCCCCTCCACCTGCGCGTATGCTTGCAGCGTTCCGGTCGCACGGGAGGCACGAGCTCAGTCATTTGCGGCGGTCGGGAGCGTGCAGCCTGTCCGGGCAGAGGGGTGACATCCCGAGCGCTGGCAGGGCGTCCATTAAGGTCTGACGGCACTAAA
>NZ_CAXBGE010000013.1:0-128869 GCF_963975345.1 uncultured Maricaulis sp.
TATAGCCGACATTGTCGAGATCATTATGCTTGCCGCCGGCGCGGACGCATTTCTGTGACGAGGTCGCACGTTGGTAGGACCGGGTCTCTTTGCCAGTGAAGACATTCTTGAACGGGACCATGCCGGCATTGACGAATAGCAGGGTCGGATCGTCCTGCGGCACCAGCGGGCTGGAGGCGACGACCTCGTGGCCATTGGCACCAAAATAGTCGAGAAATGTCGCCCGGATATCGCGCAAGCTGGCCATCATATCATCCTGTATCGCGTCGTGTTTGCGGCGCCCGGCCGAAGCCGCTGCGTTAGCAGTTTTCAGGAGATATGGAAACGCGATGGCCTGCGCAAGCCGGTGCCGTCAGACCGCTGTCGCCAGGGCCGTGACATCACCGAACTGGTGGAAGCCTGTGCCCTGCCGGATATCGTCAAACCAAGCCTGCGGAAACCCGTGAACCTCAACGGCGGCTTGAAGCGAGTCGACATACCGGCGGCGCTTGTTGGAATTCTCCGCGTCGCGAGTGAATTCGCGCCATAACCGCGCCTCGCTTCGAACCTGGTCCGGCATGGTCCAGACCGAGTTTTGGGAAAAGACCTCGCCGCGCGCTCTCTGCGCTTCAAAATAGACATCCGCCAAGCCGCCAAGATCATCGGCATCGATCTGTGCCAATGACACGTCAGGCGTGAAATAAGCGATCTCAAGATCATCATAGCGGAAGTGTTCGCGATCTACATAGAGTTTGCCGACAAAGTCGAGATCGACAGGTGTGACAATCGCGCTAAAGACAAAGATCCGGAGCTTTCGCTCCAGATGTACCAACATTCCGACCGCCACAAACACACCCCCGCTCAAAACGCTTCAGGTCCCCAGCTGGCTGCGTCCCATCCGGGAGCTCAGCCATTCTGGACGCCTTGCGGCACCTTCATACCGCAAAGCGGTTAATTGAGCGTGGTTGTTCCGGGCGCTGCGCAGCAACGCCCGGAGCAGATTGGTCAGCCAGCGGCGGCTTCATCCTCGTCGAGATCCTTGCCGACGAGCAGCACGTCAGCGATCAGTCCGGCATTGGCGCGGACCTTGGCTTCGATTTCCTTGGCCATGGCCTGGTTGTCGATCATGAATTTGCGCGCATTCTCGCGGCCCTGACCGATACGTTCCGAATTATAGGAATACCAGGAACCGGACTTCTCGATGATGTCACCCTTGACGCCAAGATCGATCAGCTCGCCCATTTTGGAGATGCCTTCGCCATAGAGAATGTCGAATTCAACTTCGCGGAAGGGCGGCGCCACCTTGTTCTTGACGACTTTCACGCGGGTCTGATTGCCGATCACTTCGTCACGGTCCTTGATCGCACCGATGCGGCGGATGTCGAGCCGGACGGAAGCGTAGAATTTCAGCGCATTGCCGCCCGTTGTGGTTTCAGGGCTGCCGAACATGACGCCGATCTTCATCCGGATCTGGTTGATGAAGATGACCATGCATTTCGATTTCGAGATCGAACCGGTCAGCTTGCGCAGCGCTTGGCTCATCAGACGGGCTTGCAGGCCGGGCAGGCTGTCGCCCATCTCGCCTTCGAGCTCGGCGCGCGGTGTCAGGGCGGCGACCGAATCGATCACCAGCACGTCAATCGCACCGGAACGCACCAGCGTATCGGCAATTTCCAGCGCTTGCTCGCCGGTATCGGGCTGCGACACCAGAAGTTCAGCGACATCAACGCCCAGCTTGCCGGCATAGACCGGATCAAGCGCGTGTTCGGCGTCGATGAAGGCACAGACCCCGCCGAGCTTTTGCCCCTCGGCGATCGTGTGCAGCGCCAGCGTCGTCTTGCCCGAGCTTTCAGGGCCGTAGATTTCAACGATCCGGCCCTTGGGCAGACCGCCAATGCCGAGCGCGATGTCGAGCCCGAGCGAGCCGGAAGAAATCGATTCGATCTCCATCGCCGGCTTGGCTCCGAGCTTCATGACCGAGCCCTTGCCGAAGGCCTTGTCGATCTGGCTCAACGCCGCCTCGATCGCCTTTTTCTTGTCCATACCTGAATCGTTCACGAGTCGAATCGCGCCCTTGCTCATATCGATATTCCCTTATTTCACGCCCCTCGGTCACGGGCAACCGAGACACAACGTACCAGTTTTGTTCCGGAACACAAGCGGAACATTTATGGTTAACAAAACGGAACAAAACGATGCCACCGCAGGCGGCTTGGCGAGCGCGCAGCGAGCGCCTATCTTGACGATGATGATCTCAAGCCGCCATCTCCTCGTGATTGTGATCCTATTTGTGCTGGCGGGCTGCGGCCCGGCGGCGGTGCCCAGCGGCGTCGCCTCCATGGAAGAACTGCAGGCGCGCGGCAGTCTGATCGTCCTCACTCTGGAAGGGCCGACGAGCTATATGCCCGGCGAGGATGGCCCCAGCGGCTATGAAGTTGATCTCGTGCGGGCCTTTGCGGCCAGTCTCGGTGTCGAGCCGCGTTTCGAGACTCGACCCTCGATCACAGCCCTCACAACCGCCCTCGCCAATGGCGAGGGCGATATCGCCGCGGCCGGTCTAACCGTCACACCATCACGCGAAGCCCACATGCTGTTCGGCCCGGCCTACAAGACCGTGACCGAGCAATTGGTCTGCCATAATGGCGGACCGGCGCCGACATCGCTGAACGATCTGGGCCGGGCCCGCATCGTGGTTTTGGCGGGTTCAAGCTATCTTGAGACGCTACAGGCCCTGCCCGCCCGCCCGCAGGCGCTGCACTGGACTGAACGCCGCGCCGGGTCGGCCATGCCGCTGCTTGAAGCGGTCGATGCGGGGGATTTCGACTGCACCATCGCCGATTCGCACTTGGCCGACTTCGCCCGCCGCCGTCATCCCGATCTGGTGGTGGCGATGGATCTGACCGGCGAGGAATCGCTGGCCTGGGCCTATTCGCAGCATATCGACGGTCTTGGCGATGCGCTGGCCAGCTGGTTCAACCAGATCCACCAAGGCGATTTGCTGGAACGGCTGGACGAAAACTGGTTCGGCCAGTTCGGCGATTTCAACTATGTTGATGTGTCCAGCTTCGTCGACCGGGTCGAAACGCGGCTGCCGCAATATGAGCGCTGGTTCGAACTGGCGGCCGAGCGGACCACGTTCGACTGGGACCTGCTTGCCGCACAAGCCTATCAGGAATCGCACTGGGACCCTGACGCCATCAGCGATACCGGCGTGCGCGGATTGATGATGCTGACACTGTCGACCGCCGAACGCGTCGGCGTCGAAGACCGTACCGATCCGCGCCAGAGCATTGTCGGCGGCGCCACCTATCTGGAAGACCTCTATCAACGCGTCCCCAGCGGCGTCACCGGCGAGGATCGGGTCTGGTTCGCACTGGCTGCCTATAATGTCGGCATGGGCCACATGTATGACGCCCGCACCCTGGCCGAGCGCCAGGGGCTCGAGAAAAACAGCTGGGAAGATCTGGCCCGCGTACTGCCGCTTCTGTCCGACCCGACGCATTATCGCGGCCTGCGCTATGGCTATGCCCGCGGCCAGGAGCCGGTGCGCTATGTCCAGAAAGTCCGCGAATACCGCGCCCTGCTCAATGCGCAGGGGCTCTGACGCGTCAACCCAGCCCCAGCGCCGCCAGCAAGGCCAGTCGGTCAAAATAGGGCCGCTCGCAGACGATTTTGTCTGAGCCCGGCGCGAATTCGAAACTGGCCATCATCTTGAGCCGGAAGGCGCGGCCCGTCGGCGGCAAATCGGCCGTCGGCAATTTGAGCGGACCGAGATGCGTTCCCGTCAACCAGAACTCCACCAGAACGCTGTCGCCACCGGCGCCGATTGCGATGATCTCATTGCCCTGATCCGGAAATGCCGCGCGTGAGGTCGCGAAATAGCCGCGCACGGCCTCCTCGCCGTCAAAAACCGTCTCCATGCCCTGCATTTCATAGCGCGGGTGCTGGAAGGTCGCGATCACCGCGTCCCAGTCATGTTCGCATTCCAGGCGCATATGATCGCGCACCACCTGAAGTCTCGCTTGCGTCAGTTCGTCCATCGATATTCGCTCCGTCATCGGCTCACGCGGTGAAGCCTAGCGTCGATTGGCGAGCGGGGAAATTGTATGAAGGCAATTCACGATGTGTCCCTGCCGGCGCCTTTGAGTCCGCGCGCGCCCTGCCCGCCCACGACCGGCAGCGCGAGACCCTCACCAGCTCCGCCCCGGACGCAGTCCGGGGCGGAGCTGGTGAGGATGGCGGGTGCGGCGGGGGTCAGGACGGGTTTTCTCAATAAATACAAAACTCTACTTCCACCGGATTTATTCCGGGGCCCGCCGGAGAGGAATCCAGCCAGGCTCTCGATTGATGGCAGACCCCGGAATTCGTTGCGCTCCTCCGGGGGAAAATGATGTGTTGGTTTGGAGTATGAATTCGCGACTTATCCCACACCAAAGCCACAAATCAGCGTCATCCCAGCGCAGGCTGGCACCCAGATTCACTCACTGGCATCTATTTGATTAAGCGCTAGTTTTCGCACGCTTCCGCTCGACGAGCTGGCTTCCAGCCTGCGCTGGAATGACGCTTTTTTGGCCAAACTTATCCCCACCCCCTCCACGCTGGCGCATACTCCAGCTGTTCCGGTCGCACGGGAGGCGTGAGCTCAGCCACTGGCGGCGATCGGGAGCGTGGAGCTCATCCGCACGAAGGTTTGACAGCCCAAGTTCCGGTGAGGCCATGATTGGGGAAGAGCGGCATCAGGGCTCGACCGTGCATCCCTGAATATTTCGAGACGGGGGCCGCAAGGCGTCCGACCAAATCTCCCATCTTTTCCAGGAAGAATTGGTGGGACGTCACGAATGTCACCCCCATTCATCTACCTCAACTCCGGCATCCGCCGGCGTCCCACACACCTCCCATTGCGAGGTGACCCACTTATCCCTCCAGCCGGAAACGGCGTGGAGATTTTGGCGCAACGTGAAAAGGGGACAGGTATATTTAACGCGCCCGCACCACGGTGCCATTGCGGTCGAAACGGACAGACTGCGCGTTAAATATACCTGTCCCCTTTTCAGAGCCTCGAATTGACTTGCGGCGACAACAGGAAACAGAATGGGACACGGCCATGGCTATCGAACCCCTCCCCCATCGCACCGCATTGATCACCGGAGCCTCGGCCGGGCTCGGCGAGGCGTTTGCGCAGGCGCTGGCGCGGCGCGGGTGCGATCTGGTGTTGGTTGCACGGCGCGAGGATCGGCTACACAGTCTGGCGCAGAGCCTTGAAAAGGCCCACGGCATCAGGGCGCTGGTCATTGCCCAGGATTTGTCTGTGCCCGATGCCGGCGCGCGCATTATCGACGCGCTCGACGCTGCCGGGGTCTCACCGGATATTCTGGTCAATAATGCCGGCTATTCGATCGCCCCTGATTATCTTGAGGCCGACTGGCCAGCGCAGCGCGATTTCATCATGACGTCGGTGATGGCGGTTTGCGCCCTGACGCATGCGCTGGTGCCGGCGATGGTCGCAAGGCGTTGGGGCCGGGTGATCAATCTGTCCTCGATCGTCGCCTTTGCGCCGGGCGGCAGCGGCCACACCCTCTATCCCGCCGCCAAGAGCTTTACCTTGCGCTTCTCGCAATCGCTGCGCGAAGAAGTGCGCGGGCATGGCGTCAAGGTGACGGCGGTCTGTCCCGGTTCGACCGCGACCGAGTTCCAGAGCGTCAACATGCCCTCCAGCACGGCGAGCAGCGGGTTCTGGGTCCAGAGCGCTGCGGCTGTTGTAGAAAGCAGCCTGCGCGCCAATGCCGTCGGCCGCGCCGTGCACGTGCCCGGCTGGCACAACAAGGCGATCGTGACGGCGCTCAAACTCCTGCCCGACGCCCTCCTGCTGCCCCTGATCCGCATCGGCCAAGGCGCGCTGGCCAAACAGGAAAGTGAGCTCTCATGAGCCAGTCCAAAACCTACGACGTGATCATCATCGGATCGGGCGCTGGCGGCGGTACCGTCGCCCAGTCGCTGGCCGAGACCGGCAAATCCATCCTGATTCTCGAGCGCGGCGAACATTTGCCACGCGAAGTCGAGAACTGGGATCCGAAGACGGTCTTCATCGAACGCAAATACCGGACGAACGAGAAATGGGTCAACAAGGCGGGCAGCCAATTCGTCCCGAATTGCCATTACTGGGTCGGCGGCAATACGATCTTTTACGGCGCCGTGCTGATGCGGATGCGCGAATCCGATTTTGAGGTTGTCCAGCACGAGGACGGCGTCTCACCGGCTTGGCCGATCAGCTATGGGGATTTGGCGCCCTATTATGACCAAGCCGAACAGATCTGGCGCGTGCGCGGCAATCGCGGCGAGGATCCGGCCGAACCGCCAACCAGCGGCCCCTATGCCCATCCCGGTATCCGTCATGATGATGAAGTGGCCCGCCTGATGGCGCATCTGCGCGATGACCAGGGCTGGAAGCCCTTCACCCTGCCGCTGGGCGTGCAGCGCGATGATGATGACCCGGTGCACAGCGCCTGCATACGCTGCGAGACCTGCGGCGGCTTTCCCTGCCTGGTGAAGGCCAAGTCGGATGCACGCACGATCGCCATCGAACCGCTGTCGAAGCATCCCAATGTCACCTTGCTGACCGGCCGGCTGGTCAACCGTCTGGAGACCGGCACCGACGGGCGCACCGTCACCGGCGTCGTCTGCGAAGGGCCGGACGGGCAGGAAGTCTATAGCGCCGGCATCGTCGTGCTGGCCGCCGGTGCTGCCAATACGGCGGCCGTGCTGCAACGCTCGGCGACGCCTCGGCATCCCAATGGCCTCGCCAACGGCTCAGACCAGGTCGGGCGCAATTACATGTTTCACACGATGACGGCGGTCATTTCAGCCAGCTCCCACAAGGCCAAAACGCGTTTCCCCAAAACGCTCGGCATCAATGATTTCTACCGGGGCGATCCCGATGGAAGTTATGATTTCCCGATGGGCCACATCCAGAGCCTGGAATACATGGAAGGCCCGATGCTGGAGGGCCAGCTCGACACCGAATTCCCGCTCGCCGACAAGCTGATCCCGAAATTCATCGCCGACAGCCTGGCACGTCGCATGCTCAGCTTTCTGGTCTTGTCCGAAGACCTGCCCCAGCCGGACAACCGCATCCGCTGGCTCAATGGCCAGATCCATCTCGACTACACCCACAATAACCTGTCGGGTCACAAGCGCCTGGTGAAGAAGTTTGATCGGGCGCTGGACGGGTTTTGTGACGGCAAGCGCGTCATCCTCGACCATCATTTCCAGGTCCAGCAATTACTGCCGATCTATGGCACCGCGCATCAATGCGGCACGGCGCGGATGGGCGATGATCCGACGAGCAGCGTCGTCAATGCCGATTGCCGCGCCCATGAAGTCGACAATCTCTACATCGTCGATACCAGCGTCTTCTGCTCATCGGCCGCAGTCAATCCGACCCTGACCCTGGTTGCCATCGCCCTGCGGGCCGGCGAGCATCTGCGTCAGCGCCTGTCGGCCTGAAGCCATATCTCGCGCCGGATCAGGTTTTCTCGGCCCGCTTCAACATCTCCTGTTTCACCTTCTCGGCCAGTTGGGTCAGGGTGAAGGGCTTGGGCAGGAAGGAGACTTCCTGTTCTTCCGACAGGGTCTTGGAGAACTCCTCGGCAGCATAGCCGGAGATGAAAACGACGCGGGTATCGGTCAGCATGTGCCGTGCCTTTTGCAGCAGGCCGGGACCGTCGAGGCCGGGCATGACGACGTCGGAGAGCAACAGGTCGAAGCCTTCCTTGTCATCCTCGAGGATCTCATAGGCCTCCTCGCCATCGCAGGCCTCGACGACGTCATAGCCGCGCTTGGCCAATGTCTTGGCTGCGATATGGCGCACCGCGTCCTCGTCCTCGACCAGCAGGATGCGGCCATGGCCGGACAGATCAGAGGGAACCGGCTCGACGGCGCGAGCCTCCTCGGCCTGTTTGAACTCGGCATGTTCCGCTTCGGTCGGCTCGTGACCAGGCAGGTAGATGGTGAAGGTTGTGCCCTTGCCAAGCTCGGAACTGGCGAACAGGAAACCGCCAGACTGTTTGACGATGCCATAGACGGTCGCGAGGCCGAGACCGGTGCCCTTGCCGGCCTCCTTGGTGGTGAAGAATGGCTCGAAGATTTTCTCCAGCGTCTCGGCATCCATGCCGTGACCTTCATCGCTGACGGCAATCGAGACCCACGGCCCCGGCCGTGGATTGGGGCCACCAGCCCTGCGGACATCCTCGGCGCTAAGCGCCGATGTGCGGATCACCAGCGAGCCGCCGCCCTGGTCGCGCATCGCATCGCGGGCATTGGCGGCGAGATTGATGATTGCGGTTTCCAGCTGGCCCTTGTCGACCTTGATCATCGGCACATCGCGACCATGGATGATGTCGAGCCGCACCGTCTCTTCGACGATCTGACGCAGCAGGACCGAGACGTCCGACAGCAGATCGCCGATATCCATCGCTTCCATGCGGAAGGTCTGTTTGCGCGAGAAGGCGAGCAGTTTGCGCACCAGGCCGGCAGCGCGGACCACGGTCTGATTGATCGATTGCAGCTCGCCATAATCGGGATCGCCGACCGGGTGACGATTGAGCAATTCATCGCAATTAAGCCGGACCGCAGTCAGGAGATTGTTGAAATCATGCGCCACACCACCCGCCAGCTGGCCGACCGCCTGCATCTTGTTGGCTTGCGAGAAATGCCGCTCGAGTTCCTTCCACGCCGTCACATCGATAATATAGGCGACCCGTTTGCCGCCGCGCGCCGGGGCGAAGGCGAGGTGGACATAGGCGGCGCTTTCGCCGTCCAGCCGCGCCTCGGCCGGCTCCTTGCCGCCAGCCATGGCGACTGCAAAGGCGTCGGTCGCCGAGCGGCCGTCTTCCCAGTTGAAGATTTCGCAGAATTTGACCCCCGGTATCGCCTTGCCGCCCGAGAGCTGAACCAGGGCCGGATTGACGTCCTCGATCATCGCGGTTTCCGGATCGGCACCATCGAGGCGCACGACGCCGAACGGCGCGCTGGCGAACATGTCGTCGAGCGTGCGTCCGGCGGGCCGTGCCTCGCCCATCGACTGGGCCACGCCCGGAGGCGAGCCGGTCGGAGACAGGCCGTACAGCACGCCGCGGCCGATGGACGGTTCACCCGGCGCCCATTCAATCGCTACCACGACCGGGCTCTCAATCCCGTCACGGGCCCGCAAACGGCAATCAATCCGCGTCACGCCTTCTCCGCCGCGCGTCTGCAGCACCGCCTTGGCGCCATCGCCGGTCAACACGTCACCGAGAGCGGGAAAGCCCTGCCCTTCGATCAGGCCGAGCCAGCCGCGTAAGGTCGCATTACCCATCGCGATCTCGCCCGTCGGACGCAGCGAAAACAGACCGACCGGCGCGTGTTGCGACCAGTCCGCCATCGATGAGGCCTGCCCCATCGAACGGTCGCCAATCGGCGTCAGCCGCCACAGGATCATCTGATCCGGCTGCGGCAGGGCTTCAAGATGATATTGACCGATACTGCCATCGGCCAGTTCAAGCGGCGGCAGGAGTTCACAGGCGCCCTCGCCGCGTGCCGCAGCCCGCGCCAGACGATAAACCGCGCCATCACCGCCACCGGCCCCGGACCAGATGCGGTCAATGCCGGGAATGCCGAAGCTTTGACCAAAGCCGGCTGCCGCCAGGGCGAGGTCGCGATAGGCGGCATTGGCCCAGCGACCGGCACCGCGTTGATCGGTCATCAGCACCGGATCGGGGAAGGATTCCATCGCTTGGCCGGCCAGCATCGCGGCGCTGGGGGCCTGATTGCGGTTGATCCGCTTGCGCATGCTGCGGCCCGCCGTTTCACCGGCGGCAATCGCGTAGAGCACCAGAAAACCGATCGCCGCCAAGCCTGACAACAGGACAAAGCCCTGCCAGCCATCCTGGCCGGCCGCAAACAGGGCCGCCAGCGCCGCCAGGACGACAATGAAGACACAGACCCAGAAGGCGACGCGCCCGAAAGGCTTCGACCAGAAGGATTTGCGGCTTGCCGTGGTCTCGGCAGCGTTGTCTGCGGCGGGCAGTTCAGCCATGGGAGGCTCCAGCACGAATCAATCAATCAGGAGTACAGACTACTCGCTCGGCGCATATTGTGCGCGGCCACGCGAAAGTGACAGCACATAGCCGATAATCTTGGCAACCGCCTTGAAGTGATCGACCGGGATTTCCTGATCCAGCTCGGCGGTGGCGAACAGCGCCCGGGCCAAAGGCGGATCCTCGACAATCGGAATATCATGCGCCTTGGCGACCTCGCGGATACGCAAAGCCACCTCGTCGACGCCGAGGGCGAGACAGATCGGCGCGGCCGTCTTGCCCTGTTCGTAGAGCAGCGCGACGGCATAGTGGGTCGGGTTGGTGATGATCACGGTTGCTTCGGGCACCCGCGCCATCATCCGGCGCTGCGAGCGTTCATGGCGCAATTGGCGCAGTTTCGCCTTGACCATGGGATCGCCATCGGAATTCTTGTGCTCGTCCTTGATCTCCTGCTTCGACATCCGGTTACGCTTCATGAAGCTCTGCTTCTGGAAAGCGTAGTCAGCTGCCGCGATCAGCGCATAAACGACCAGACAGGCCAGTAGCAGTTCAATTGAGATTTTACGAACCAGGATCAGGATCGCCGAAACATCGAGACCGGGCATGCCGGCGAGCAATTCGCGCTTCGGCCACAGCACGACGAAGGCGGCGAGGCCAACGAGCCCCATCTTGCCGATCCCCTTGAGGAAGTTGGCGACGCCCTGCGGGCCGAAATTGCGCTTGAAGCCCTCAACCGGATTGATCTTGGACAGCTTGGGCTGGATCTTTTCGGTGGTGAAGATCATGCCCTGTTGCAAATAATGGCCCGCAAAACCGGCCCCGGCGAGCATCAGGATCGGGATACCAACGATGACCGCAACATGCCAGGCGGTCTGGCGCATCATCGCCATGATGGCGGTCGGCTCGACGGCGAAGGCGTCGGCCTGTTCAAGATAGACCACCAGCGTGCCGGCCAGATTGCGCGCCATCGGCGGGAACATGAAGCTGAGCAGGGCCAGACCGGCCGCAAGGATAAACCAGCCAGGGATTTCCTGCGATTTGGCGACATCACCCTTCTCGCGGGCATCGTCGAGCTTTTTCTGGGTTGGTTCTTCGGTTTTTTGACTTTCGTCTTCGCCTTCGGCCATCCCGTCCCCCTCAGTTCAGATCAATCGCGAATTGGCGCATGCGGTCGAGCCAGACCGCGCTCATGGCGCCAAGCGATATTGTGAGGATGAAGAGCCCGACCATGATGTTGGACGGCATGGCGATAAAGAATATCTGGGCCTGGGGCATCAGGCGCGAGAGCACGCCGAGCGCCAGGTAAAAGACCAATCCGAACACAATCATCGGTGCCGCGATCTGAACACCGAGTCGGAAGGCATCGCTTAAGGCCTGCAGCGCCCAAGCGGCGGCATCGGCCATTGGCGGCAATTCGCCCGGTGGGAAGACGAGGTAGGAATTGCTCGTCGTCAGCAGCAGAAGATGGTGCAGATTGGTCGCGAACATCAGGACCAAAAAAGTCAGATTGAGCAGGGTCGCGAAAATCGCCCCCTGCTGGCCTTGCGACGGATCGAAGGTCTGGGCGAAGGCGAGGCCGCTCTGCATGCCGATCACCTGGCCGGCGATGGCCGCCATCGACATCAGCATCCGCGCGATGCCACCAATCATCAACCCGATCAGCATCTCCCCCATCACCAACCCGGCCAATGGCAGCGGCTCAGCCGGCATGGGCGGCAGGGTGGGCGCAATGATCGGGCCAAGGATCAGCGCCACCAACAGCGCGAAGGAGAGCCGGATGCGCACCGGAATGCTCGGCTCGGCGAAGCCGGGCATCAGCATCAAAATTGTGCCGACACGAGCGAACACCAGCCCGGCGGCGAAGACCAGTCCTGGCAGATCGGGGATCATGGATTGACGATCCGTTGGACCACCTCGGCCATGAAGCCGGACAACAAAGCGCCCATCAGCGGCAGAAAGAGCAACATCGACACGAAAATGGCGATGATCTTCGGCACGAAAACCAGCGTCATTTCCTGAATTTGGGTCAGCGCCTGAAACAGCGCGATCACAATGCCCACCGCCAAACCGGTCAGCATGATCGGACCGGCCATTGCGAGAGTCAGCCAGATTGCATCGCGTGCAAAGTCGAGGACTTCAGGTCCGGTCACGTGTCTGGCCTTAGCGGGCAAAGAGAATCGGGGTTACGGTTAATTATGTTTACGCTTGGCCCGGGCACGTTAAGAAAGAGTCAATTTTCGACTTCCAAGGGGATCAACCGCCATGTCATTTCGATCAATGCTGGCCAGTACCAGCGCACTCGTTCTGCTCGCCGCCTGCTCGCCGCAGACTGCCGAAAATACCGCTCCGTCCGAGAGCGCCGCGACTGAGACGGCCGCCGCCGCGCAAACAGAGACCCAACGGCTCAACACCTGGTTCGACGAAGAGTTCAATGCCGAGCTCGCCTATCACCCGCTCTACAAGACCTATCTCGGCATGATCGACGACCTCGAGGCCTATGGTCAGTGGGAAGACCCTTCTGACGAGGCATCCGATGCAAGCCTGGCCCGCGAACAGGCAGCGCGCGATTACATGCACGCGAATTTCGATTTCGACGCGCTGACGCCGGACGCCCAGGTGTCGTGGCAATTCTTCGACTTCATCACGGACAATGATACCGCCCAAGCCGAGTTCCGCGATCACGGCTATATCTTCACCCAGTTTTTTGGACCGCACACCGATCTTCCCTCCGTACTGATCGGCTATCACCGCATTGCCAATGTCGACCAGGCCGAGGCCTATCTGTCGCGGCTCTCAACGCTGGGCGACCAGATCCGCTTCTATACCGAGCAGGCCGATGAGCGCGCTCAAGCCGGCATTCTGGCGCCAGCCTTTGCCTACCCGATCGTGATGGAAGCCGCCCAACGCATCATCACCGGCGCGCCCTTCGACGAGAGCGGCACGGATTCGCCCCTGCTGGCCGATTTCCGCGGCAAGGTCGATGCGCTCGATATCGACGAAGCGGCCAAGACGGCGCTGATTGATCGCGCCATCGCCGATCTCACCGACACTGTCGGGCCGGCCTATCGCGATCTGATCACGGTGATGGCCCGCCACAATGAAATGACCGGCGGCGAGAATAATGGCGCTTGGGCGCTGCCCGATGGCGATGCTTACTATCGCAGCCAACTGGCCAATTACACCACGCGCGACGACATGACGGCGGAACAGATCCACCAGATCGGTCTGGACGAGGTCGATCGGATTCACCTCGAAATGCACCAGATCATGGACCAGGTCGGGTTTGAGGGTTCATTGCAGGACTTCTTCGCTTTCCTGCGCACCGACCCGCAATTCTACTATCCCGATACGGATGCAGGCCGCGCCCGCTATCTGTCGGAAGCGACCAGCCTGATCGATCATGTGATGGAACGGGCGCCGCAATTTTTCGACCGCCTGCCGACCGGCCGGCTGGAAGTGCGCGCCGTGGAGCAATACCGTATCACGACCGCAACTGGCGCTTTCTATGAAAGCGGATCGCTCGATGGTTCCCGTCCTGGCGCCTATTACGTCAATCTCGCCCATATGGACGAAATGCCGGTCTACCAGATGGAGACCCTCGCCTATCATGAGGGCGCACCGGGGCATCACTTCCAGATCGCGCTGGCCCAGGAGCTCGAAGACACGCCGATGTTCCAGCGTCTGCAGGGTTATTCGGCCTATGCCGAGGGTTGGGGCCTGTATGCCGAGCATCTCGGCAAGGATATGGGCTTCTTCACTGATCCCTACCAGGATTTCGGCCGCCTCTCCTATGAAGTCTTCCGCGCCGCCCGGCTGGTCGTCGATACCGGCATCCACGAAATGCACTGGAGCCAGGAAGACGCCGTCAATTACATGCTCGAAAATACCGCCAATACGCGCGGCGATATCGAGGAAGAAGTGCGCCGTTACTTCGTCTGGCCCGGTCAGGCCGTGTCCTACAAGATCGGCATGATGACGATCCTGCAATTGCGCGAGAGTGCGCAGGCGCAATTGGGTGATGATTTCAACTGGGGCGAATTCCACGATGTCGTCCTCACCCACGGCTCGATCCCGCTGCCGCTGCTTGAACAACTGGTCAATGACTGGATTGCCGCCAAGCTCGCAGCCCGCAGCGCCAACTGATCCAACTGCGGCGGAGGCGCTTATCATCCCCGCCTCCGCCGCAACCCTCCCTGGCTAATCCTGCGGCACGCTGGGCTTGACCGAACCGGGTTAACCCCTGACCTTGCCGGTCGAGCAGGCTCTCTCCGGACAGCCCCAGTTACGACCGGCAGCGGACACAGCGTCCACGCAAGCCGGCAGGGAGGAATGATGCGTTCTATATTCATGGCACCGCTGACGGTGTCCCTGGTGGCCCTGATGGCGGCGTGTTCGCCGTCGCAACCCGCCGCGACGGGTAGCGCCGCGCCAGCACAACAGACCACCGAGGCCGCGCAGACCGAGACGCAACGGCTCAATGCCTGGTTCGCCGATCTGTTCGCACAGGATCTGGCGCGCTCACCGGAAACCCAGACCCAGCTGGGCCAAGTCGATGATCTCGACGCCTATGGGCGCTGGGACGCGGTTGACGATGCCGATGCCGCAGCGACCAATGATCGCCGCATCGAACGTCTCGACCACTTGCACAATAATTTCGATATTGACGCGCTCGAGGCCAAGGCGCGGGTGTCCTACCGCGTGTTTGAATATCTGCAGCAAACCGGGATCCGCAATTACGCCTTCCGTGACCAGCGCTATGTCTTCACCCAGATGTTCGGCCCGCATACCGGCATGCCGACCCTGTTGATCAGCCAGCACCGCATTACCAATACCGACCAGGCCGAAGCCTATATCCGCCGTCTCGATGGCATAGGCCCGATCCTGCACGAGCTGATGGATCAGGCTGAAGCGCGCGCCCAAGCCGGGGTGATCCCGCCACGCTTTGCCTTCACCTATCTGATCGACAACACCGCCCAGCTGATTGCCGGTGCCCCGTTTGACGACAGCGATAGCGTCTCGCCGCTGCTGGCCGATTTCACCGCCAAGGTAAATGCGCTCGAGATCGACGACGCCGCCAAGGCCGACCTGATTGCCCGCGCGACCACCGCACTGGTTGATGTGGTGGGCCCCACCTATAGAGACCTGTTGGCGATGTTCGAGCGTCACCGCGAAATGACCGATGATCGCGACGGCGCCTGGAAATTGCCGCGCGGCGAAGCCTATTATCAGGCCCAACTGGCCAATTTCACCACGATGGACGATCTGTCGCCGGAAGAGATCCATCAGACCGGGCTCGACGAGATCGCACGCATCCATGGCGAGATGCAGGACATAATGGACCGGGTCGGCTTTGACGGAACGATGGCTGAATTCTTTGAATTCATGCGCACGGACGAACAATTCTACCTGCCCAATACCGATGCAGGTCGCGCCGAATACATGTCGCGCATCGATGCGATCTTCGACCGCGTCCGCACCGTCTTGCCGGATTATTTCGACACCATGCCAAGCGGTGAACTGGTGGCCAGACAGGTCGAGCCCTATCGCGCCGCCGGCGCGCCGACCGCTTTTTACAACACCGGCAGCATGGACGGCACGCGTCCGGGCACTTTCTACGCCAATACGCTGAACATGCGGAACCTGCCGCTCTACCAGATGGAAACCCTCGCCTATCATGAAGGCATTCCGGGGCATCACTTCCAGCTGACCCTGGCCATGGAAGACACCGACGCGCCGATGTTCCAGCGCCTGCTCTATCTGCCGGCCTTTGGCGAAGGTTGGGCCCTGTATGCCGAGAGCCTCGGCAAGGATATGGGGATGTTCACCGACCCGTATCAGGATTTCGGCCGCCTCTCCTACGAGCTGTGGCGCGCTGGCCGGCTGGTCGTCGATACCGGTATCCACGCGATGCACTGGACCCGCCAGCAGGCGATCGACTATCTGCGCACCAACACCTCCTTTACCGAGGAAGAGATCACGCGCGAGGTCGAGCGTTATATCGTCTGGCCTGGCCAGGCGACCGCCTACAAGACCGGCCAGATGCGCATTCGTGCCCTGCGTGATTACGCCCAGGCCGAATTGGGCGACGCCTTCGATTACGGCGAATTCCATGATGTCGTTCTGACGAATGGCTCACTGCCACTGCCGGTTCTGACCGAATTGGTGAATGATTACGTCGCGGCCAAGCGCGCCGAAGCGACACCTTGAAGGGGAATGAAATGACGATGCTGAAACACCTTCTGACCGGCGCCGCGAGCGCTGCCCTGCTCGCCGCCTGCTCCGGTCCGGCCAGCGCGCCGCCCGCTGGCACCAGTGAAGCGGCCCAAGCCCCGGCCGAGCCGAGCGCCCAAGCGGTTGCCTCTGCTGAAACGGTGCGTCTCAACGCCTGGTTCGAAGAAGTGTTCCAGCGCGATGTCGACCGTTCGCCGATGCGCCAGACCTTCCTCGGCCGCAAGACCAGCTATGACCAGTGGGACGATGCCTCGCCGGAAACGGAACTGGAGGACTATCAGCTTGGCCAAGCCGATCTGGCTTACATGCAGGCGAATTTCGACTTCGACGCGCTCGACGACAGCGCCCAGATTTCCTGGCGCCTGTTCGAATACAATGCCGAGCGGGCAACCGAGGGTCAGCGTTGGGTCGATCACGGCTACACCTTCACGCAGCGTTCGGGACCGCACATGAATGCGCCGACCTTCCTGATCAATAATCACCGCATCGACAACACCGAGGACGCCGAGGCCTATATCGGCCGCCTGCGCAATATGGGCCCCTATCTCGACCAGAACATCGCCAATGCGCGCCGCTCACTGGCGCTCGGCATTTCCACCCCGCTCTGGACCTATCCGCAGATGATCCAGACAGCGCAAAACATCGTCACCGGTGCGCCGTTCGACGATGGCGCAGACAGCCCGCTGATGGCGGATTTCCGCAGCAAGGTCACGGCGCTGGACCTGCCGCAAGCCGAGCAGGACCGCCTGCTGGCCGAAGCCGCGACCGCGCTGCGTGATGTCGTGGCACCGGTCTATGGCCGTGTCATCGAACTGTTCGAGGAGGAGCAGGCGAGCGCCACCGAGGATGACGGGGTCTGGAAGAGCCCGGATGGCGGGGAATATTACAATTACCTGCTCAATGGCTATACGACGCTGGATATTTCCGCCGAAGAGATCCACCAGTTGGGCCTCTCCGAAGTCGCGCGCATTCATGGCGAGATGCAAGCCATCATGGACCAGGTCGGCTTCGAGGGCTCCTTGCAGGACTTCTTCGAATTCATGCGGACCGATCCGCAATTTTACTATTCCAATGACGAGGCCGGCCGCACCGCCTATCTCGCCGACGCCACCGCGCTGATCGACACGATGCGTGAGGCTCTGCCGCAAATGTTCGACACCTTCCCGCGCGCGGCGCTGGAAGTGCGCCGGGTCGAGCCTTTCCGCGAAGCTTCTGCTGGCAAGGCCTTCTATAACCGTCCGGCGCCTGATGGGTCACGGCCGGCCTATTATTACGCCAATCTGCGCGACATGGCCGACATGCCGACCTATCAGATGGAAGCGCTCGCCTATCATGAGGGCATTCCAGGCCACCACATGCAGCTGGCCATCATGCAGGAGCTCGAGGGCGTGCCGGCCTTCCGCCGCTTCGGTGGCTATACTGCCTATACCGAGGGTTGGGGGCTTTACAGCGAAAACCTGCCGCGCGATTTCGGCTTTTATTCCGACCCGTATTCCGACTTCGGCCGTCTGGCGATGGAGCTGTGGCGCGCCTGCCGCCTCGTGGTAGATACCGGCATTCACTATCACCAGTGGACGCGTCAGGAAGCGATCGATTATCTCGCCGAAAACACACCCAATCCGCAGGGCGATGTCGAGAACGCGATTGAGCGCTATATTGTCTATCCCGGCCAGGCCAATGCCTACAAAATCGGCATGTTGGAAATCCTGCGCCTGCGGGCCCATGCCGAGGCCGAGCTGGGCGACGCCTATGACATCCGTGCCTTCCACGATGCGGTCCTGTCAGAAGGTGCCCTGCCGTTGCAAATCCTCGACGAACAGGTCGAAGCCTATATCGCCGCCACGCCTCACTAGGCCCGGCGAAAGCACAGCATGAAAAAGGCCGTCCGAGCAATCGGGCGGCCTTTTGAATACGCGCTGTCTGCAGCCAGACTAGATCGGCATGCGCAGGATTTCCTGGTAGGCGCGGACCACTTCATCGCGGACGGCGACCATGGTTTCCAGCGAGATTTCGGCGGCCGAAACCGCTGTCGCGACATCGACCAGCTCGGCTTGGCCGGTCGCCGAGGCGGCGGTCATCTGCTCGGCATGGCCGAGCGAGCCGGAAGTGTTGTTGATCGCATCTGTGACCAGGCTGCCGAAATTGAATTCCGGGGCCTCGGCCTTGTCGTCACCACCGCCAGCAACATTCTGGGCGGAACGGATCGCGGCCTGATAGGCCTGTACTCCGGTGAGATCACCTGCCATGGGATTAATCCTTCAAACTCGTTCTGAGCCAGTTCTGCGACGGTTAGCGGCGCAGGAGATCAAGCGCACGCTCCTGCATGCGCCGGCTGTTTTCAATCATGTTCAGATTGGCTTCATAGCTGCGCATGGCTTCGCGCATATCCATCATTTCCACCAGCATATTGACGTTGGAGGTACGGATATAACCATCCGCATCGGCGGCCGGGTGGCCCGGATCGTATTCGAGTGTGAAGGCCGACTGGTCATGGGCGACATCACTCATCCGGACGCGGTTGACACCGGTGACGCGGTCAAGCTCATTGTTGAACACCGGGATCTGACGCTGATACGGATCGCCACCCGGCTCGCGCGCCGTCGAATCGGCATTGGCAATGTTCTCGGAAATGATCCGCATCCGGGCCGTCTGGGCCCGCATGCCGAAGGCCGAGACCTGCATGGCGTCTGAAGCGTTTCCCATCGTCTACTCTCCGCCTATCGGCCAGCCTGGCGGATCGCGGTGCGGATCAGGCCAAGGCTTTTCTGGTACAGACTGAGCGCGCTCTCATAGGCCATACGGTTTTCATTGGCCTGGACCATCTGCTCCTCGAGCACGACGGAATTGCCATTGACGGTGGTTTCGGAATCTGGCGCATCAACCGGCTGCCACTGCCGCACCGGCGAGCTCAAATTCGGCACACCGCCCCGGCCCTGCTCCGAACGCGGGGCTGAACGGGCTTGCATCTGTTCCTGCAAACTACGCTGGAAGTCATTCTGATCGAGATCCTTGGCGACATAGCCGGGCGTGTTCGCATTGGCGACATTTTCCGCAATCACGCGCTGACGCTGCGTGTGGAAATTCATCGATTGGGTCAAAAGCCCCAGTACGGGAACGTCATCGGGTCGCATGAGCGAATCGCCTTGTGATTAGGGTTCAGGCTGCGCCCGCACGGTTAACGCTGGCTTAACCGCATCGGCCCACAAGGCGAGATGAAGCAAAGCGTGGCCCCGTTCATGAACGACGTCGTCAATTTGAGCCAATATCTGCTCGCCCTGATGGTCCTGCTCGGCCTGCTCGGTGCGATGGGCTTCTTCGCCTATGCGGTACAGCGCGGCTGGATCCTTCAGGGCGTCACCGGCCTGCGCAGCTTGTCAGCAACGGCCCGACGCCTGGCGATCAGTGAAACCCTGATCGTCGATCCGCGCCGCCGCGTCGTCATTATCCGCTGCGACGGACGCGAACATGTACTGCTGCTCGGCGCCGAACGCGAGACCATCCTCTCCAGCACCGATGTGCCGGCGAAACCCGCATCAATCGACAGGGAAACCGGGCGATGAAAAAAGGCCTCTGGCTCTATCTCGGCCTGTTCGTGCTGGGCGCTGCCTTGCTACTGAGCGGCGGTGCGCAGGCGCAATCCATCACCATCGATACCGGCACTGAGGGCGGACTGACCGAACGCGTGCTGCAGCTGATCGCCCTGATGACGATCCTGTCGCTGGCGCCGTCGATTGTCATCATGACCACGAGCTTCGTGCGGATCACCGTCGTGCTGTCGCTGTTGCGCACCGGGCTGGGTCTGCAACAGAGCCCCCCGAATGCAGTCCTGGTCAGCCTCGCCATGTTCCTGACCGCCTTCATCATGGCGCCGGTCTTCACCCAGTCCTATAATGAGGGCATCGAGCCCTTGTTGAATAATGAGATCGAACTCACCGAAGCCTTCGACCTCACGACCGGCCCGGTCAAAACCTTCATGCTGATGCATACCCGCGAGGACGATCTCGGCCTGTTCATCGGCATGTCCCAAGGCGAAGTGCCCGAAACGCCCGCCGACGCCTCCTTCTTCGTCGTCGCCCCGGCTTTCATGATCTCCGAACTGCGCCGCGCGTTTGAAATCGGCTTCCTGCTCTTTATCCCTTTCCTGGTGATCGACCTCGTCGTCGCCTCGATCCTGATGTCGATGGGCATGATGATGCTGCCGCCAGTGGTGATCTCACTCCCGTTCAAGCTGATCTTCTTCGTGCTGGTTGATGGCTGGCGCCTGGTCACCGGCGCGCTGGTACAAAGCTTCGGCACGCTCAATTAGCGAGCCGGCGGGCCAAGCCGTAAACCCACCTGTTCGGACCACCGTCAGCCCCAACCCGGTCAGGCCGGGCCGCCACCATTATTGAAGCGGGCGCGGAAGGGTTCCATGAAGGCGTCGAGCGTATCGATGCGAGCAATGCGTGTCGCCATATCCGCAAAGCGGACATCGCCGGTCGGGATATCGTCATCGGTCAGAACCTCGAAGGCTGCGGCCCGCTCGGTGGTCGCCATTGCCTCGCCATAGCGGCGCCCGAGCCGGCCGGATGACACGCGGTCTCCCGCCATGGAGTAGGCAATCGCGGCGCGCACCAAATCGGTCTGTTCCGACGTTGTCAGCGGGGCATCGTCGAGATATCGATTGCCGAGAATGGATTCGAGCCGGCGGCCGGTATTGGGCCAGTCGCGCTGGGCCCAGGCGACATCGGCCCGCAGGCGCGCCGCGGCTGGCGACTGGTCATCTTCGATCAGCTCAAGCGCCTGCTCATGACGGCCCAGCTCGGACAGCGCCCGCGCCTCAAGCAGATAGCGTTCGTCAACCAGTTCGTCGGGCAAGCCGGCGACGCGGGAGCTGCGGATCGTGTTGAGCGCGTCCTCATAGCGATGGTCCATCAGATAGACCACCGCCAGATCGGTCGCGACACGGGCGCGAGCCGTCGGCTCACGCAGACGGTAGGTACAATCACCGCCCTCGCCAATGCGGTGGCATTCGACCTGGTGCTGCAACAATTCCGAAGCCGGGCCGAGCAGGTCGAAAGCGATCAGACGGTCGGCCAAACGGCGGATCATGCGGTCGCCGTCTGAGCCGATCGGCGCCAGATTCTGGTATTGGTAGAAGATCGCGACCGCTTCAACCGGATCCATCCGGTCGGCCTCGCCATCGAGGAAGAGGCGGCGGAAGATCGCCGTCATGTCCTCGCCGATCCGGCGGCCCGCTTCGGTGTCGGGAAAGCGCGACTGCGCCGTCGCCATGGTTTCGAGCCCGCGCGCGAAACTGCCAGACTGGACATAGAGCTCACCGAGCAGACGCACAGTGTCGAGTTCGATCGTGTCGCCACGCCAACGGAAGCGCAGATTTTCCAGCGCGTCGATGGCAGCATCGCGGGTGATGCGCCCTTCGGCGACCTGCACCCGGTAAAGCTCGTAGAGCGCATGCGCTTCAATCGGCGGAATGCCGGACTGGGCGAGCCGGTTAAAGCGGCGGACCGCCTCGTCAATATTACCGGATTCGGCTTCGATCCGCGCCGCGACATAGGCCGCGTGCTGGCGGGTGAGATTGTCGGGCTCGCCGTCATCGACGCGATAGAGATAATCCTGCGCCGCCGCCAGATCGCCCAATTCAAGCGCGGCACGGGCCTGAGCCACGGTAAAGCGCGACCGCCATTGCGGCGAATACTGGGCGGCAACCACTTGGCCGGCGAGCAGGCGCCGGCGGGCCTCCGGCCAGCGTTCCAAACCGAGCGCGATCATGCCACGCCACAGATCGGCCGCCGGATCGACCAGCAAGCTCGGATCGGCGAGGTAATCGGAAGCGTCGTCGAACCGGTGCATCATATAGGAGGCCACAGCCTGCAAGGAGCGAACGTGGGCGTCATTCGCCAATTGGGGTTCGCGGTCGATGGCCAGTTCGAGCATGCCGAGTGCTTCTGGCGCCATGCCGCGTGCGAGCAGGAAATGCGCCAGGTTGATGCGGCTTTCCGACGTGTCCTCGAGCGCCGATTGGCGCAGGCGGGCATTCCATGCCGACGTGAACGGCCCCTCGCCCTTCCAGGCGGCAAAGTCCATCATCGCCGGCGATGTGATCACGGGGGTCTCGGCATCATCCTCGCCAGTCGGCCCCGCCAGCGGCGTCAGGTTGAGACCGCCCGGCCGGCCAATTGCGGCGCCGGACCCGATCAGGGTCAATTCAAGATCTTCGGCCACAACTTCCACCGCGCCGGCATGGGCGGAGGGCAGCAAGGCCCCACCCACGAAGTCACGCCGCGACACCAAGCCCTGCACCGGGCCGACAGCGGTCACCACGGCGATGCGGTCGCCGATGACCGGATCATCAACCCAGCGGATCGAGCGGGCCCCGTCGAGCCCGATCAAAAGCCGGCCAGGCCGGCCGATTCTGGCATCACGCCGGATCTGGATCGGACGCGGCGGCGCGTCGATCCGGTCACTGAAAACGATAATCCAGCGGCCCTGGTCAATCCGCGCCTCGGCCTGGGTCACGCCGGAGGTCACCAGACGCAGGGCGGTATAATCAGCGCCGCGCATGACGCGCGATTGAAGGATATGACGGTCGGGCCCGTCGGGAAATTCGTCCAGCTGCAGCTCTGCAGCGGCATCGAACACGATCCAGATCGCATCACCGCGCCGGAACACGGCCGCACCTACCGGCGCAGCCCAGGGAAATTCGGCGCGCAAATCGCCATTCGCCTCAACCAGGCTGACATGAACGATGCCATCGGCAGGGACCGGGTTGATCGTCTGTTCGGTGGGCGATTCTGCCTCGGGAATGCTGGTTTCGACTGTTTCCGCCGTGGGCGTTGCCGCGGCGGGCTCAACATCGGGATCCAGCGTCAAATGTGCCGGCCCGGCCGGCACCGGCGCGGCGTCAGCGGTGGCAATAGGCTCCGCTTCAGCGACAGCGGGTTCGGGCGTCGGATCAGCAGCCGGACGCAGACTGTCCAGCAGCGCCGCCGCGCTGGGCGCAGCCGGATCGGGCAGATCGATATTGACGCGAGGCCCGTCATTCCAAGCCCGCGCTTGGACGCCGGGATCCAGTTCCAGCCGCAGGGTCCAGTCATTGCCGACGCGTTCCTGCGAGGCGCTGCGCAGAAAATTCGGCGGCGACCCCGCCAATCGTCCAAGCGAAATCTCGGCCGGTTCGGAAAAGCGAATATCGGCGATATTGCCGGACTGGCTGAGTTCAAACGGCACAGCGTGCGGCCAGATTAGCTCGATGCGAGTGTATTCGGTCGTCTGACCCACGCGATACTGGACCGGGACCGGATCAAGCGGCGGCGGCCCGGCCGGTGTGTTGGCGGCAATCTCGGCGGCGCGGGCCGCTGCCTCCCGTTCGGCCTGCTCGCGCGGCGAAATGATCGGGGCCAAAGCGGGCGAGCCCGGCGGCGCCAGATCAATCGCGATCTGGTCATAGCTGGACGAGGTTTGGGTTTCGACCGGGCCGGTCAGGGCGATCCGGATCGTTGCGCCGTCCGTATCGAGCCGTGCCCGCGCGGCCAGCGGGCCGATATCCTCCGCCAAGGCTGAGACATCCGCCTCCAGCGGTTCACTCAAGGTAATGACCAGCACGGAATACTCGATCGCAACCGTCGCGGTCGGATGCACTTCAGCAGCACTGTCTTCGTAATCAACGATGACGCGCGCAGTTGCGCCACTGCGCTCGACCCGAATATCGGCAACGGTTTGTGCCAGTGCGGTCGTGCTCAGGATCAGCGCGAGCAGCAAGCCGGACAGGACGGCGATATGGCTAGCCGCCTTGGGCAATCCGCGCCTCCAGCTCGGCCACAGTGTCGGGGAGATTGCTGCGCGCAGCCATCCGTTCGGTCAGAGCGGCGGCGGCTGGCGGTGTCATTTCAGCGAGAATTCCTCCGAAAGTGCGCTGTGACATGCGCGAGGCAATCTGCAATTGGGTGTCGAGATCAAGGCTGGCAATCCGGGTCGCGGCATCGCCGGCATCCATGGCTGCATACCAGACCACGATGGCATTCATGTCCTCGGATTCGCGCTGCGTCAGCTGACCCGACAAGGTTTCGATCTGGGTGCGCAAATCATTGAGCTCGCCAATTTTGCCGTCAACGCGTTGCTCCATGGCCTGCATCAGGGCTTCGCGCGTTTCCAGTTCGCTCTCGCGCTGGTCGAGTTCAACCGAGCGGGCACGCAGACGGTAGATCACCCGTTCTTCATCGGCGGTGCGTACACCGCGCGAGATACGGTCGGCAAAGGCCGGGTCGCTGGCCGTCGGATCGACCGGCTCAGGCTCTGGCGCGGCGGGTTCCAGCGTGATTGGTCCGATCGGCGCGGCTGTGGCAGCGTCTGGTGCCGGCTCGCTCGTCTCACCCGCCGCATCGGCGGCTGGCTGTTCCATCGTCGAGGCATAGGCCTGCCACAAATCGGCGGCACCATTGGCCACAGTGATCGCTTTGATGGCGAATAGGCCGCCCATCAAAATGGCCAGGACAGCGAGCAGGCGGATCGGTTCACGCATCACGAATCTATCTCACATCCTTAAGGCCGTTGATCACGGATGAGCCAGCCCCTTCGGGGAAAATCTCGGAAGCGCGGCGACGGTGTGGCCGGCGCGAAATAGTGTCGGCGGCGCGGTCCGCCTGTCCGGTCATCAGGCGCAATTCCTCGGCCAGGACGCGGGCTTCGCGAACGCGGCCTTCGAGCACTTCGCCCGACTCGGTGGTGGCGCGCTCGAGTGCGGCCAGACTGGCGCGGGCCCGATCAGTGGCCTCATTGAGCGCGATCACGCCTTCGCGGACCCCGTCCTGGCCGCGCTTGAGCGCGTTCAGGCGGCGATCGACCCGCCAGCACATAATGACGGCCACCAGCAACAGACCGGCGACCAGCCCCTCGAAAATCAATCCTGCGAGTGTCATGCGAACCTCATCATTGCTTTCTTGGCGACTGGCGAGAGCGGACCGCTCAGACGCAGGGCGACACTGTGGCCGAGTCGGCCCATCCGACCGCGCGTCAATGGCACATTGCCGCAGCGCAATTCGACTTCACTGGTCGGCGAGGCATCCAGGAAGAGCGTGTCGCCAATCTTGAGATCCATCACCATGCCGAGCGTGACGCGCTGTTCGTCGAGCACGGCCTGGACTTCCATCTTGGTCGACCACAACTCGGTGGCGAGGTGGCCCTCCCAGATATTGTCGCGGCCGAATTTCTCGCCCATGAATTGCTGCAGCAGCATTTTGCGGATCGGCTCAAGCGTCGCATAGGGCAGCAAAAGCTCAATGCGTCCGCCACGATCTTCCATATCGATCCGCAGCTTGACCAGGATGGCGGCATTGGCCGGGCGGGCGATGGCGGCGAAACGCGGATTGGTCTCGACGCGCTCGAGATCGAAATCGACCTCGGTCAGCGGCTGGAAGGCCTGTTTGGCATCGCCAAGCACGACCTCGATCATCCGCTGGACCAACATGCGTTCAATCGTGGTGTAGGGCCGCCCCTCGATCCGCATCGCGGACGTACCGCGGCGGCCACCGAGCAGCACGTCGACGATGGAGTAGATCAGGTTGGAATCGACGGTCAGCAGGCCGTAATTATCGAGCTGCTTGGCGCGGAACACCGCCAGGATTGCCGGCAGCGGAATCGAGTTGAGATAATCGCCGAACCGGATCGAGGAGATATTGTCGAGGCTGACCTCGACATTGTCGGAGGTGAAATTGCGCAATGAGGTCGTCATCAAACGGACCAGCCGGTCGAACACGATCTCCAGCATCGGCAGACGCTCATAGGAGACGAGTGCCGAATTGATGATTGCGCGAATGCCCGACTTGTCGGCCGCGTCATCGTCAGAGAGCGAGAAGCCCAGCAGGCTGTCGATCTCGTCCTGGTTGAGGATACGCTCCGCGCCGCCGCCTGCCTGGGGCAGGTCGCTGGAATCGTCGTCACCGCCAACCATGGCCTCCCATTCGGAGGCGAGATCGAGATCATCGCCATCCTCGGCCATCGCTTCCCATTCGGCAGCGAGCGCATCTTGGTCCATATCGTCAGACATGCAGTTCGGTCCTAATCGACAATCATGAATTCCTGAATCAGAACCGCGTCAGCGTGTTCCGGTTCGATGGCGAGATTGACCCGCCGCAATAATTCCAGCCGCACCCGGTGCATCCCGGCCGAGCCATAGAGGTCGTCCTCGCGCAGCTCACGCAGAAACATGATGAACTGGTCCATGATCGGGTCGATGTGCGCATCGATGACCTGGCCAAATTCGGCATTGGAGGATTCCAGTGTGATCTTCAGCATCACCGTAACCGGACGGCCATCAGTGGAGCGGATATTGGTGATGATCGGGTCTTCGGCGCCGTCGGCATTGCGCAGCGGGAAGTAATAGGCCTGAGCCTCATGTTCCGGTTCTGCCGCTGCTGGCGCGGCAGCCATCACCGGTTGGCCATGATCATCAAGCACCGGCTCGCCATGTTCATCAAGCATCGCCACCTGGGCGGCTTCTTCTTCGCCGCCACCGGCAAACATCATGAAGCCGGCAACGCCCGCCAGAAGCAGAATGATCGCTGGCAGACCGATGAACAGCCCAAGCTTGAGCAAGCCCATTTTCGGCTTGGCTTTGGCTTCGCCGTCTTCTTCTTCGTCTTCATTTTCTTCCGGATCGTCGGCCATGACGGTCTCCTGCAAGGGAATCGCTTTGCATGATTAACGGTCAGCGCGGTTAACACTCCGTAGCATTCGCACCGGAACCGGCAATTCCTGCCCAGTTGCCCGGACAGGATTGCCCTCATCAGACTGCCACCTCCGGGCCAATACCGCTGCAAGTCATTGATATATCCAAATATTAACCTTGGCACGCTGGATGCAACGACTTGGGTTGGCGCCGCAGACCGTGGCGAACACCGGCATCCAGAATGGAATATGCCCATGGATAATACCCTGATGATCGGCCTCTCGCGCCAAATGGCCCTGCGCCAAGCGATGGATGTGGTCGCCAATAACATCGCCAATGCCAATACGGCGGGCTTCAAGGTCGAATCACTTTTGATCGACAATGAGACCGCCCCGACCGCCCAACAGGATGACGGCCCGACCAATCTTCAATTCGTTGAAGCCTGGGGCATGGGCCGCGATTTCCGCCAGGGCGAGCTGAACGTCACCGGCCGCCCGCTCGATGTCGGCATTGAGGGACAGGGCTTCTTCGCCGTCACCGTGAATGGCGCCGAGCAATACACCCGCGACGGCCGTTTCCGCCTCGACCAGACCGGCCAGCTTACCGCCCATGACGGCGCGCCGGTGCTCGATGCCGCCAGCCGCGCCCCGATCATGCTCAACCCGTCAGCGCAGGCGACCACGATCACCGACAACGGCACCGTGATGCAGGACGGGGTCGCGATGGGAACCATCGGCGTGTTCGAAGTCGCCAATCTCGCCGGGCTCTCCAAGCAGGGCAATGGCCGCTACGTCCAGACCGACAATTCCGATGGCCGCAATGAGCCGCAGGCGGCGCTTTCGCCGGTCATGCACCAAGGCTTTGTCGAGGCGTCCAATGTCCAGCCGATCATCGAGATGACCGACATGATGACCATCATGCGCAGCTATCAGTCCGTCTCGAAATTCATCGAACAAGCCGAAGACATCAGCCGACGCGCCGTTGAGCGCCTCGGTCAGGTTTAAAGGGAAAGAGGACCGATATGCGCTCTCTCATGACAGCCGCCACGGGCATGCAAGCCCAACAGCTCAATGTCGAGGTCATCTCGAACAATCTGGCCAATATGAACACAACCGGGTTCAAGCGGCAGCGCGCCGAATTCCAGGACCTGCTTTACCAGAACGTCCAACAGATGGGCACCGCCTCCTCGGACGCCGGCACCATCGTGCCGACCGGCATCCAGGTCGGGCTCGGCGTCCAGACCGCCTCGATCTATCGCATCACCGAACAGGGCTCGCTGACCAATACCGGCAACCCGTTCGATCTGGCGATCAATGGCGATGGCTATTTTCGCATCCAGATGCCGAACGGCAGTGATGCCTTTACCCGCGCCGGCAGTTTCGCCGTCAGCCCGCAAGGTGAGATCGTCACCGCCGACGGCTACACGGTCGCGCCCGGCATCGTCATCCCGCAGGGCGCCCGCAGCGTTGCGATCAATGAACAGGGGCAAGTCCAGGCATTGCTCGACGGCCAGACCAACCCGCAAACGGTCGGCCAACTCGAACTCTCGACCTTCAATAATGAAGCCGGCCTGGAAGCGATCGGTAACAACCTCTTCCTCGAATCCGCCGCCTCCGGCTCGGCCGCGACCGGCACGCCCAGCTCACCGGGTTATGGCTATGTCATGCAGGGCTTTGTCGAGGCGTCCAACGTCAATGCGGTGACCGAAATCACCTCGCTGATCCAGGCCCAGCGGGCCTATGAAATGAATGCCCGCGTTATTACCGCATCCGACGAAATGATGTCCGCCACCTCGAACCTTCGCTAGGAGGACTGATTGATGTTCCGCGCCAGCTTGCTCGCCCTCGCCTGCCTCACCACGGCACCGGCCCTCGCATCCGAGCCCGTCTTCCTGCGTCAATCGCTGGTCGTCGAAGGCTCACAAATCACCCTCGGCGACGTGTTCGAAATGGCCGGGCCGGAGGCCAACACCGTCCTCGCCCGCTCGCCCGCTCCGGGGGCGCGTCTGGCGCTCGACGTCAATTATGTGCGCCAGATCGCGGCCGATCACGATCTCGACTGGGCCAATGCCAGCGGAATGCTGCGCCTGACAATCACCCGCGCCAGCCGCGTGCTGGATGCCGACGCGCTGACCAGCATGATCGAAGGCGAGCTAATGGCGCGCGAGGGTGGCCATCATGAAGTCCAGCTCGCCAATTCCAATCTCGCCCTGCACGCGCCGGTCGATACGGTTGGCGCGCCCCAGATCGGGACCTTCAACTACGATCCGCGCTCGGGCATGCTCAGCGCCGACATCATCGCATGGGACGGTGCCGAACCGGTCCGTGTGACCGGCCGCGCTTATGAGACGATCGACATTCCCGTGCTCGACCGCCCCATCGCCGCCGGCGAAATTGTCTCCGACAACGACGTCCGCTGGGTCTCCCAGCGCAGCGACCGGGTTCGCCCCGATTCAGTGCTCAATCCCGACGACATCATCGGTCATCAGGCCCGCCGCGCCCTACGCGCCGGGGAAGCTTTGCGTGGGTATGACCTGCAACAGGCGATCCTGGTCAATCGCGGCGATCTGGTGACGCTGGTGTTTGAAGCGCGGGGCATCCAGCTCAGCGTTCGCGCCCGGGCGATGGAAAATGCCGCCGACGGCGAGAGCGTCCGCTTCGTCAATCTGCAATCAAACCGCACGGTTGAAGCCATGGTGGACGGCCCCGGCCGCGCCCGCGTCTTCGCCAGCCCTGCCGCCAGCTTCTAGGCTTTGGAGACCCTCATGATCCGCAAAATAGCCACCCTCGTCATTGCCTGTATCGCCCTGCAGGCCTGCGCCGCCACCGACCGCTTGGCACAAGTCGGTCGCACACCAGCCATGACGCCAATCGAAAACCCGGCCGTGCTCGCCGGCACCGGACCGTCGCAAATCCCGATGCCTGTCATGCCGGGCCGGCTGCCTGCCACCCAGACCAATTCACTCTGGAGCGCCAATTCGCCAACTTTCTTCGGGGACCCGCGCGCTGCACGCGTCGGCGATATCCTGACAGTCAAGATCGATATTTCCGACAGCGCACAGCTCAACAATACGACCAGCCGTTCGCGCGATGCGTCGGAAGATTCCGACCTGACCCAGTTCTTCGGACTTGATCTGACCAATGTGTTTGGTAGCAGGGTCGACCCGACCTCGCTGACCAGCCTCGGCTCGGCATCGTCCACCACAGGCACCGGTACGGTCAATCGCGGCGAATCCATCTCGCTGACCATTGCCGCCATCGTCACCCAGGTGCTGCCGAACGGCAACCTGGTGCTCGCGGGACGTCAGGAAGTGCGGGTCAATAACGAGGTTCGCGAACTTCTGATAAGCGGTATCGCGCGGCCACAGGACATTGGTTCCGACAATACGATCAGCCACACCCAGATCGCCGAAGCCCGGATTTCCTACGGTGGACGCGGACATCTCTCCGAAGTCCAGCGTCCCAGCTATGGCCAGGAACTCTACGACATCCTGATGCCGTTCTAGCCGGCACCCGGCAACCGAATACCGGCCCGTTTCCGCAGATTGAATTCACGGAAGCCGGCCCGGACAGTGATCCCGCCACCATCGGGCTCATCTGGGCCGTTACGAGCGATCGTGGCGGCCCTCTTTTTTGGGCAAATTACAGAACTGCAGCTGGATCAATCGTCGCGGTGGACGCGTTCCTTGCGCTCGTGGCGCTCTTGCGCTTCGAGGCTGAGGGTCGCAACCGGGCGGGCGTCGAGCCGGGCAAGGCTGATCGGCTCGCCGGTCTCCTCGCAATAGCCATAGCTGTCGTCTTCGATCCGGCGCAGGGCGCTGTCGATCTTGGAGATCAGCTTGCGCTGGCGATCACGGGCCCGCAATTCCAGCGAACGATCCGTCTCGGTCGAGGCGCGGTCGGCGATATCCGGCAAAGCGCCCTGGTCTTCCTGAAGGTTGGACAGGGTGGATTTGCTCTCACGAAGGATATCTTCCTTCCAGCCAATCAGCTTGAGGCGGAAGTATTCCTTCTGCCGCTCATTCATGAACGGTTCGGCATCGCTGGGCTGATAGCCCGCCGGGAGTTCGATTGATTCAGATTCCATCATCGCCTTCCACTCAACTCTAATCAGCCAACAGGCTCTCCCCCAGAAAGCGGGCGGAGCATATTCGCGGTAATCGGTGAGTCAACGCACTGACGCTGTTCACCCGCGCGCTGCACCTAGCAATTATCTGACCAAATTGGGAAAGCTTCGGCAGCAGACCGGGAAAACCGCGGTCCGTTTCAGCCGAATTTGGCGAGCTCGACGGCCGCACGGATCTCGACCTCGTCTAGCGCGGCTTCAAGCCCGGCATCATTGGTGTCGTCACGCCGCGTCTGCAGCAAGTTCATCAGGGCCACGAGTTTCGATTTCGGCAGTCCGCCCTCCAGCAGGGAGAGCTTCAGCTCATCGAGCACGTCGAGCAGGTCCATCGCCCGGCCCGTGGCCTGTTTGCGCGCCCCGGTGAAGTCGCCAACCGACTGAAGTGCCAAAATGGCATCGACCGAGTTGACGCCCGACATCGGTGCCGTCGCCATCGCGGCCGAGGATTGCGCCGCCTGCTCGAGCGAAAACGAGTCGCCGCCAGTCCGCGAACCGGCGGTTTTCTTGCCGGAAGAAACTGAACTCGATGAGCGGGGTCCGGTGACTTTCATGAAGAGAATCGCTTCCTGTTCGATACAGATCAGGGATGCGCTGCCGCCGTTAACAGAGCCTTAATCTCGCGCGCCTACCCGGCAATTCCTGCCCGGCGAATGGAGCAACCGGCGAGTTTTACCGCCTTCGGTGCCAATGCGCACCTCCCGTAAATTACTGATTTAATAGAGATAATATTATATCTTCCGCCAACGGGACTGGCACATCATTCGCAAGGCTTCAAGAGAACCATTTCGGAGACTGCAAAATGCGTCTGTTCATCGCCATCCTGACGGTCTGCCTGATATCGGTGCCCGCGCTCGCCTCGTCCCGCATCAAGGACATGGTCGATGTCGAAGATGTCCGCGATAACCACCTGGTCGGTTACGGCCTCGTGGTCGGCCTCGATGGGACCGGCGACTCGCTGCGCAATTCCAGTTTCACCAACCAGTCGCTCAACGCGATGTTGGAGCATTTCAACGTCAATACCCGCGATGCCAATCTGAACACCCGCAATATCGCCGCCGTGATGGTCACCGCCACCCTGCCGGCCTTCTCGTCCCAAGGCTCGCGCATCGACGTCACCGTCTCGGCCATCGGCGATGCCGGCAGCCTGCAGGGCGGAACCCTGATCGGTACACCGCTATTTGACAGCCATGGACGCGCTTGGGCCGTTGGCCAGGGCACGTTGACCATTGGCGGCTTCTCCGCCAGCGGCGACGGTGCCTCGGTGACACGCGGCGTTCCAACCAGCGGCCGCATTGCCAATGGCGCCTTGGTCGAAAACCCGTTTGATGGCACGGGCGTCGATCCTTGGCAGGAGATTGCCAACCGGACCTCCCTGCGCCTGTCGCTGCGCAATCCCGACTTCACCACCGCCCACCGCATGGCCGCCGTAATAAACGCTTTCATGGGCGGCCAAGCGGCCCGCGCGACCAACCCGTCGACGGTCGAGCTGACCCGCCTAGCCTCCTATCGCGGTGACATGATTGATCTGCTCTCGGAAGTCGAACAATTGCGAGTCCAGCCCGATCAACCCGCGCGCATCATCATTGACGAAAACACCGGCACCATCGTGATGGGCGAAAATGTCCGCGTCTCCACCGTCGCGATCGCCCAGGGCAATTTGACGATCACGGTTCGCGAGAGCCCGATCGCCAGCCAACCCGCCCCCTTCTCCGATGGTCAGACCGCCATTCTGCCTCGCACCGACTTGACCGTATCTGAGGATGCCTCCCAACTTGGCGTTCTCGATGGCGGCGTCTCGCTCAGCGAACTGGTTGATGGGCTCAATGCGCTCGGCGTTACCCCGCGCGACATGATCACCATTTTGCAATCCATCAAGGCCGCCGGCGCACTGCAGGCCGAGATCGAGGTTCTGTAATGGAGAGCCTGCTCGATTTTCAGCTCAACCAAGCGCTCGGCGCCTCGCGTTCTGGCGGCGTCACGCCCCAGGCCAGCGGCACGACGCCCGACTCAGCCCGCGCTGCGGCCGAGGATTTCGAATCCGTCTTCCTCGCCCAGATGATGGAAGCGATGTTCGCGCAAGTCGGCCAAGATGATCCATTCGGCGGCGGACCGGGCGACAATGCCTTTCGCGGGATGCTCAACGAAGAATACGCCAAGGTGATGTCTCAGGCTGGAGGGCTTGGCCTGTCTGACCGTCTGACCACGGAAATCCTGCGCTATCAGGAAGCCGCCGACAGTCAGAATGGTGAACCGGCCGGCGAGTTGACCGGCGAACAGGGCGGAGAGAGCCAATGACCGAACTCGCAGCGAGAAACGGAACCGAGCGGGCCGAAGCGCTCTTGCGTCTGACAGCCCGCCTGACCGATCTCATTCGTAACGAAACCCAGATGTTCCAGCGCCGTCGGCCGCAGGACGCGGTCAATTTGCAGGCCGAAAAAACCAAGCTCGCCAATATCTATCGCAACGAAGTCGCGCGGGCGAAGGCTGAGCCGTCGCGCTTTGCCGGCACGCCGGCCCATGTCAAGAATGCGCTGCGCCAGGCGACCGAAAGCTTCCACACCGCCTTGGCCGAAAATGCCCGTGCCGTCACGGCGATGAAAATCATCACAGAGGGCGTCGTCCGCGCCATCGCCGACGAGGCCGCCCGCCAGCGCAGCACCGGCAATGGCTACGGCCCCAGCGCCGCTCAACGCCCGCAACAGACGCGCGGCCTGTCGATTGCGCTGAACCAGACGGCTTAGGTCGCACGACGCAGCTTCCGTCCCGGTTCACCGGTGGAAGGAAGCGCGGCGCTGGATTATTTTGAAATCTGAATCCTGACCGGACGCGTTAGTAATACCCGCCACTGCTCGAGCCGCCCAAGCGTTCCAGTCCGGCAGTGTAGTTGGCCAATCGCGCTGTGAGATAGGCCGGCACAGTGCCGCCGCGCTTGCCAGGGCCTCCATTAAGCAGATCGGTCAGCGAGGACGGCGTCGTCAGCTCGCGATAGGAGCGCTGAACGATGGTCATCGCATGGCTGATCGCGTCAAAGGCGGTCTTGGATGTGTCCTTGTCCGACAGGCTCATCAACGTCGGCAGATCCATCGCGAACAACGGCGGTGCATCGGCGGTTGCATCCTTGTTGAGCAGCGAGGCCTTTTTGACGATCGCGCCCGGTGCCATGCCGAGCGCCTTGAGCAGATCGCGGCCATCGGCGCCGGCGAACAGCTCGATCGTCGAGCCTTCTTTCGGCGAAATGCGCAGCGCATCGCCATTGGTCGCGCGTCGGACATCGGCAGTCCCGTCGAGCACCAGGGCCGCATTAATTTTGAATGTGAGCTGGCGCATCGTGTCGTTGGCGTCGATTGAAATCTTCTCACGGCGGCCACCATTCACGGAGATATAGAAGAAATCGCCGTCGCGCGCAGCGGTCCGGTCGGTGACAACGCGGCTGTCGGAATAGGTCAGCGTCCCGGCCGGCAGCCCCATCGCGTCGAGCACGGAATCGCCACCCGCGACGACGGAGACGCCGGTCGCCTCGCTGACGCCATTGCGGCCGCTGAGCTGGGTGGCCCAGTCGAGCACCCCGTCAACGGCATTGAAACTGGCGGCGAAGGCATCGCGCGATCCCACAAGGGTCTGGCCGGGCAGAGAACCGGTAGTCTTGCCGGCGAGATAAACCTTGGTGCCATCGAGAGTGATGGCGTTGGCCGTCTCGTCTTCGGTGGAACCGAGAAAGGTGGTGTAATCGACGGTCGGCGCGGCTCCATCTGTCATCTTGACCAGGAAGGCATCGCGCGCGCCGCCGGAATAGGCGTTGATCGGCGCACTGGGAGCGAAGCTGCCCTCGGCCGAACCCGCAATATAGACATTGGTGCCGTCAACAGCGACATCGCCGATACGGCCAGCGCCCAGAGCACCCAGCGATTGGGTCCACAGTGCAGCCCCCGCCAGATTGGCCGCGTCGAGTTTGCGGATCACACCGACACCGTCTTCCTGGCTGGCAATGATCAGATTTCCGTCCGACGCCATCGTGATCGACGAAATTGATTCATCGCCAGCGCCGCCAATGCGCGTGGTTGAGAGCGTAGTTCCGCTGGCATCGATCGCACGCAAATAACCGTCACTGACGCCTCCAAGATGGCTGGCGCCACCGAAGGCACTCGCGGACTTGCCAGCGACATAAACCGTGCCGTCGGCCGCGACGGTTACCGCATTGGGCTGGTCGTCGCCATTGCCGCCAAAGCGCGACAACCATTGCTCGACACCATTGGCATCGTATTTGGCGACAAAACTGTCCTTGCCGCCGACATCGGTCGTCGTGCCGAGCACGCCCTGCACGACGCCGGCCACGACGACATTACCACTTCCATCGACCGCAACAGTGGTCGCGCTGGCCTCGGCTGCGGCCCCAAGCACGCGGCTCCACACCATCTTGCCGGTTGAATCATACTTGGCCAGCACCATATCGTGCGCGCCCTTGATCTCTGCGCCGCCAAGCGCTGCCGAGGTCGTACCGACCACGAAGACGCTGCCATCGGCGGCGGTCGCGCTGGATTTGATCTCCAGCGGATTGGTCGTTTCCTTGGGGCGGGTCTCGCCCGGCGCGCCGCCGACGACGGGCACTTCAGTCGTGTCGGGCGCCGCCTCAAGCCGTGTGGAGAACGCGGTCGTCGGCGCGGCTGCGGCCAGATCGGTCAGTTTGACCACCTGGCCTGCGGCGCCATCGTTCAAACCGGACGTGCCGGCGAGATAGATGGCGGGGCTGCCTGCGACGGCACTGAAGCTGACAACCTCGGTGGAAATACCAGTGATCTTGAAGCCGTAATCATCGCCCGGGATGATGTTGTTTTCATCCGGCGTGCCCAGCTTGACGCGTGAGAAGCGCGTCAGCACTCCAGCGGCATCGAGCGCGGTATTGATATGCGCCGCGACATTATCCATCGAGCGCGTCGTCGTGCCCATATCGGCCAGATTGATCGCGATATTCTGCGTCACGCCATTCTTCTTGACCGCGACAGTGAACTGAACATTGCCGGTCAGACTTGCGACTTCGGCATCAAACGCGCCAGTATGGACCTTGCCGGTGACATAGACCGACTCGCCACGGCTGATCGCGACCGTGCTGTCAGCGCTGGAAACCTGCTTGCCCTTAAGCAGGGCAAGCCCGTCAAGCTTCATCGAATCATAAAAGCTGTCGAGCTGGGCCAAGCCTTCGGCAAAGCGGGTACTGATGAATTTGCGATCACTGTCGGAGACCGTCTTGTCCATCGCCTTTTCGGCCAGCGAAGACAGGGTTTTCAGTCCGACATAGAGATCAAACAGCGCCTTGTAATCATCCGGCGCCTTGAGGTCGGAGAAGGCGCTTTTCTTGGTGTTGAAAAACTCACCGCTGGCGAGCACGCCGCGGCGTAATTCCTCGATCGATCCGGTCTTGCTGGTGACATCCCAGGGCGGGGTCACGCCGGCGGCAGCCTTTTGATTGGCAGTGCTGGTCTGAGGCGCGAGATTGGACGCTTGCGACGTACTGAGTTTGGACTGGTACCAGCCATTCAGTACCGAAAAATCCAACCCGTAAACGGCCACAACGCGAAATCCCTCTGATCCAAGCGTTCACGCTAGTCCCAGAGTGCGAAGAAAGTCTTGCCGGGAAGGCTTAAATGCGCCCGATCAGGCGGCATCACGCAAGGCGGTCGGGGCGCTAACGACCTCGGCCCACTGCGAATCGCCGAGCCGGCCCAGATCGAGGCGGCCGGCATTGATCGCCACCAGGTCGGGGCGACGCAGACACAGGGCGGCCAGCTGGGCCGCCGACGCGGTCGCCGCAGCCTCACCCAGCTCGGCATAAACCGCTTGGAAAAAGGCCAGGTCCTCGGCGTAATCGAGCGTCCAGCGCAGTCGCTCCAGACCCTGCCCTGGCCCAACCAGACAGGCGTGGTGCAAATGCGGGTGCTGGCGCAGCCAAGGCGTGACGTGTTCACGATCACCTGGCTCGTTCGCCAGCCGATCGGCACGATAGAGCAGGACGGCGGGGAAAACTTCGCAATCGAGACCGTGCGGAAACTGGGCCGGCATCGAATTGCAGGCATAGTCGGCATGGGTCGCGTGCAGCAGATCCACGACACGGTCGCAGATCTGCGGGTCGATGAAGGGGCAATCGCTGGTGACGCGCATAATATATTCGGCGCCACAATCACGCGCCGCTTTGGCATAGCGCGACAAGACATCGCTCTCCGATCCGCGGCTGACGGCATAACCCGCCGCGCGCGCCGCATCAGCGACAACATCATCGGCATGGGTATCGGGGATCGCGGCGATCACATGATCGGCCCCGGCGATACGGGCGCAGCGGTCGAGCACGCGTGCCAGCGCTGTTTTGGATCCAAGTGGATTGAGGATTTTGCCCGGCAGGCGGGTCGAGCCGAAACGGGCTTGAACGATGATGGCGAGGGTCATGGCCGGCCTCGAAAAGTCGTCTGTTGAAACTTGATTGTTACAGTGTCGGCGCGGCTCTCCTAACGCCTCGTTAACCGCTGCAGCCCAGCGTCAAGGCCGACAGGCGAATCAAGAGACTCAACATGGCCGAAACTCCGATTGACCCCGATGCTATCGAACAGATGGTGATGAGCCGCAGTTTTCACGAACCGCGGATCGATCTGAACGGCAAGTCGATTCTGATCACTGGCGGCACCGGCTCATTCGGCAAGCGTTTCGTTGAGACGATCTGCCGTGAATACAAGCCACGCAAGCTGATCGTCTTCTCGCGCGACGAGCTGAAACAGTATGAAATGGCGCAGCAATTCTCGCCGAACGACTATCCCTTCCTGCGCTATTTCATCGGCGATGTGCGCGATGAATCGCGGCTGGACCAGGCGATGCGCGGCGTCGACATCGTGATCCATGCCGCAGCGTTGAAGCATGTACCGATCGCCGAATACAATCCGTTCGAATGCATCAAGACCAATGTGATGGGTGCCGAGAATGTCGTGCGCGCGTCGATCAAGTGTGGCGTCAAACATGTCTGCGCCCTGTCGACCGACAAGGCCGCCAACCCGATCAATCTGTATGGCGCCTCAAAACTGGCGGCCGACAAGATCTTCACCGCTGGCCAGCATATGGGCGGCGCCGATGGCCCGATCTTCTCGGTCGTACGCTATGGCAATGTCGTCGGCTCGCGCGGCTCGGTCATTCCTTTCTTCCGCAAGCTGATCGCAGACGGCACCGACCATTTGCCGATCACAGATCCACGCATGACGCGCTTCTGGATCACCATCGAACAGGGCGTCAATTTCGTGCTCTCGACCTTGGCGATGGCGCGCGGCGGTGAGATTTTCGTACCGAAAATACCTTCGATGAGCATGGTCGATCTGGCCCACACCATCGCGCCGGACCTGCCACACAAGCTGATCGGCATCCGTCCGGGCGAGAAGCTGCACGAGATCATGGTGCCCTCCGATGATGCCCGTTCCACGGTCGAGCTGAGCGACCGTTTTGCCATCCTGCCAGCTTATTCCGGCGAGCTGATGGCCCGGTATCTCAGCAAAGGCGCGCATCAGGTGCCGGACGGCTGGTCCTACTCCTCTGACAACAACGCCGAACAACTCGACGCCCCGGCCTTGCGCGACCTGATAGGCGAAGCGAACGCGGCCTGATGCCCGGCCCGACTTCACCTCCTCGCATCCTGATCCGGGCTGATGCCCGGCCGGAGCTCGGTGGCGGACATATCATGCGTTGCCTGGCCCTCGCGAGTGCCCTCGGCGCGGAGGGCGCTGAGATCGCATTCGCGTGCGCACCGGGCAGTGCCGAGCTGGTGCCTGCCCTGGCCCGCTCGGGCCATGCCTGCCTTGACGCGACCATTGCCGGCGACGTGCCGCTGCCGGACGCCTGGAGCGGCCAAGCCGATGCCATCATCGTCGACCTTTATTCCTCTACGTGTGAGGACGAGACGCGAATGCGCCGCTTCGCTCCCGTGATCGCGGTCATCGAAGATCTGCCCGATCGGGTCCATGACTGTAACCTGCTCATCGACCAGGGGTTTGGCAGATCTACTGGCGATTATCAGCGGCGGGTCCCGCCGGGCGCTCAATTGCTTCTCGGTCCCGACATGTGCCCGTTGCGGCCTGACTTTGCAGCCCTTCGTGCTGCATCTCTGATCCGGCGCGCCGAGAACGCGCCGCTCGCGCGCATACTGGTCGCGATGGGCCTGACTGATCTTGGCGGGATCAGCGAACAGGTTGTCGAACTCACCCGCGCCTGCTTGCCAGATGCGGTGATCGACGTCGTGCTCGGACCATTGGCTCCCAGCCGGACACCACTACAGCAGCGAGCGAAAACTGACACCAAACTATCGGTACTGATTGACATCGACGACATGGCCGAACGGATGATGATGGCAGATTTGGCGATTGGCGCCGGCGGCGGCAGCGCCCTGGAGCGTTGTGTCTTGGGGTTGCCTAGCATCATTGTCGTCCTCGCCGACAATCAAAAATCGGCCGCAACCGCGCTTGGCCGACTGGGTGCTGCCCGCGTGATCGACACCGTTAGCCGGTTTGAGCGCGACCTCCCGCTTTTGCTTCGCGATGCCACCTCGCAGACCCTGCAAACGATGTCGCAAGCGGCGGCGGCCGTCAGTGACGGCCGCGGCGCCGGGCGGATCGCGGTGGCCCTGCTGAATCTGATTGGCGCCACAGCGCAGCGGACCGACCCGGTCACCAACACAGGCGCTGAATCATGACCCGAATCAGGATTGAATTTTCGCTCACGGATCAACCGGCCGAAGCCCTCGTGAAGATGGACCAATAATATCGTGACTGCCGACCTCCGCCCGATGATTGCCAGTGACAAATGGCAGGTGCTCGAATGGCGCAATCGCGACCATGTGCGGTCCAACATGTATAGTGACCGAGTGATCAGCCGGGATACTCATGACGCTTGGTTCGACGCCGCGCTCAAGGATCCGGCCCGGCTTTACTGGATTATCCGGTATGATGGCACCGATGTGGGGGTGACCAATCTCGACGATATCGACCCGGTCTCCAAAACATGTGACTTCGCGATTTATATTGGCAATGACGGATTGACCGGGAAGGGCATAGGTTCAGCCGTGGAACGCGCTGTGATCACACACGTTTTCGGGGCAATGAACTTCGAGCGCCTAGGCTGTGAAGTTCTGTGCATCAACGTAATAGCTATCAACGTCCACCGAAAATTCGGCTTTGTTGAAACCACCCTGCTGCCGGGCCGCGCGCCGCGCGCCGATGGTGCACTGGACGCCGTTCGGCTCGAGCTCAATCGCGAAAACTGCTCGTTTGTCCCGCCAACCGCCAGGGCGTTCCGGTCATGACCACTTCCACCCCTTCCCCCGCCTTCCGCATCGGAACCCGCGCGATTGGACCAGATGAACCGCCCTTCGTCATTGCCGAGGTTTCGGCCAACCATCTTGGCCGTATCGACCGGGCGCTGGAAACGATCGAAGCGGCGGCAGCGTGCGGCGCCGATGCGATCAAGATCCAAACCTACACTGCCGACACAATCACCATTGATCATGACGGGCCGGGATTCCTGATCGAGGACGGCCCCTGGGCCGGGCGCTCGCTGTACGAACTGTATCAGGAAGCCCAGACGCCGTTTGAATGGCACGCCGAATTATTCGCCAAGGCACGCGCGTTGGACGTGCCGCTGTTTTCAACGCCCTTCGACCACAGCGCCGTCGATTTGCTCGAGGGCCTGGACGCCCCGGCCTACAAGATTGCTTCGTTCGAGATCACCGATTTGCCGCTGATCGCCCGCGTCGCGCAGACCGGAAAACCGATGATCATGTCGACCGGCATGGCCAATCTCGCTGAGATCCACGAGGCGGTCCGTACCGCGCGCGAGAATGGCAATACCGGCCTTGCCGTCCTGCATTGCCTGTCCTCCTATCCTGCCCCCATCGAACAGGCCGATCTGCGCACAGTCCCGCATTTGGCCGAGGCGTTTGGTGCCGTGCCGGGATTGAGTGACCATACCCCGGGCACAGCATGCGCCGTTGCGGCGGTCGCGCTGGGCGCACGCGTGATCGAAAAGCATTTCACGCTCTCACGTGCCGATGGCGGTCCAGACGGCGCCTTTTCCCTTGAACCGGAAGAGTTCACGCGGCTCGTTACCGATTGCCACGATGCCGGCCGCGCCCTGGGGCAGGTACGCTATGAACTCGCCGGATGTGAACGCGGCTCAGTTGGCTTCCGCCGCTCACTCTATGTTGTTGCGGACGTCGCTGCCGGTGCGCCTTTGACAGCGCAAAACGTCCGCTCGATCCGCCCCGGCCACGGATTGCTGCCGAAATGGCTGCCCGATATTCTCAATCGAACGACCACACGCGCGCTCAAACGCGGAGAACCGCTTGCCCTCGAAATGGTCGACTGGCGCGGCAAAGGAGACATAGGATGACAGACACAACACAGCTGGATGCCTGGCAGGGCGAATTCGGCGATCAGTATGTCAATCGCAACGCCCCGCTGACCGAGCAACTGCGGGCGCGTACCCGAATGTGGGCACGGATGATGCGCGGCATGGCCGGTGCCGAGCCGGAAACCATCCTCGAGGTCGGTTGCAATATCGGCCTCAATTTGCGCAGCCTCGACCGCCTCACCGGCGCGGAACTGCACGGGATAGAGCCCAATGACAAGGCGCGTGAATCTCTCTTGCGTGATCAGGTGCTGCGCGCCGAGAACCTCCATAAGGCAACCGCCCAGAAAATTCCCTACGGCGATGCCTCGATCGATCTCGTCTTCACCTCGGGCGTGTTGATACACATTCATCCCGACCATCTTGAGGCCGCCGCCGACGAAATGCACCGGGTATCCAGGCGTTGGCTGCTGGTCAGCGAATATTTTTCAAGCAAACCGGAAAACATCCCCTATCGCGGTCGCGACGACTTGCTGTTCAAGCGCGATTTCGGCAGCTTTTTCCTGGACCGCTTCAATGACCTTGAAGTCGTTGATGACGGGTTTCTGTGGCAGCGCACGACCGGCATCGACAACACCACTTGGGTCCTGTTCCGCAAAAAGGGCCGGTAGAGCATTGTCGGCGTGAGAGTAGGACCCGTTTTTGCGGATCAAGAATGCGTCGGCGCTCAATCCCGCACCGTTCAGGCGCCTGAAGCGGTTAAATGGTTTAGGTCCCCATCACCGCATCAAGAGCTGCGACGACACGTTCGGGATCGCCCAGCGCCATATCCGTAAACAGCGGCAGGCTGAGCGTCTGCTGGTAATATGCCGCAGCGCCCGGCGGGGTCTGATCGCCATAACGCCTGCGATACCAAGGTTGTGACGGCACCGGGATATAGTGAACCTGCGAACCTATCCCATGCGCCTGCAAGCCCTGCATCACGCTGGCCCGGTCCATCCCCGCAGCCGCAAAATCAATCCGAACCGGATAAAGATGCAAACACGGATCGCAATCGGGGGTCCGCACCAAAGCCCCAACCCTTTTATGCCCCGCCAACAAGCCATCATAACTCGCTGCCAGCGTTTTACGTTTCGCCGCGAACACATCCAGCCGATGCAGCTGCGACCGCGCCAGAGCGGCCTGGACGTCGCACAGACGGTAATTCCAGCCCAGCTCCTGCATCTCATGCCACCAAGGTTCGTCCTGTCCCTGCTCCATCCGCGCCGGGTCGCGCTCGATCCCGTGACTGCGCAGACGCCGCAGGCGCGCCGCAAGGGCGCTATCATTGGTCGTCACCATCCCACCCTCACCCGCCGCTATCGTCTTCACAGGATGAAAGGAAAAGCACGCCACATCCGAATATTCACACGCCCCCACCGGCCGACCGCGCCAGCTTGTCCCCAGCGCATGACAGGCATCCTCGACGATAACGGCACCGGCCGCGCTGGCGATCTCGCGCATCGCCGCCATGTCCTCACACTGCCCCGCCAGATGCACCGGCAGCACCGCCCGCAGCCTGGCTCCTGAGACCCGCGAAATCGCCTGCTGCAGCGTCTCCGGCGTCATCAGGCCTGTTGCGGCATCGACATCGGCAAACACCACATCGGCGCCGCAATAGACCGCCGCATTCGCCGTCGCCATGAAAGTGATCGCCGGCACGATGCAGACATCGCCCGGCCCGACATCCAGTCCGGCCAGCGCCAAGTGCAGAGCGGTTGTCCCGTTGGAGCAGGCAATCGCGTGCTGCGCCCCTGTCGTCGCGGCGAAGTCAGCCTCAAAGGCATCGACCGCCGGCCCGGTGGTGAGCCAGTCGGATCGCAAGACCCGGGCAACCGCCTCGATATCGCTGTCGTCTATGGATTGCCGACCGTAGGGCAGGAAAGGTTTGGCCATAATGGATCCTCAAGATACGCCGCATCATGCCGCGAGTCGCTCAAACGAAAACGGCACCCGCTTGGGGTGCCGTTCCGCGGTGAGGCAGGCCGTGGTGGGGCCGGCTTTTGGGGTCTACTGGAAAAGATTGAGAATGATCTGTGGCTGCGAGTTGGCAATCGACAGGGCTTGGACGCCAAGCTGTTGTTTGACTTGTAACGCCTGCAATTGCGCGCTCTCAACGGCAAGGTCCGCATCAACCAGATTACCGACCCCTTTGGTCAAGGCATCGACCAGCTTGCTGACAAACCCGGAATGGGCTTCGAGCTTCTTGGTGTCGGAACCGAGATTGGCCAACGCCTGATTGACGTTGTCGAGACTGGCCTGAATCGTCGCCATGACAGATGTCGCCAAGGTTACCGTGCTCAAGCTCGCCGTCGCCGGGATCGTCACGATGGCGCCGCCAAGGCTCATATCCTGGGATTTCAGCGTTACGCTGCGGCTGGCATCTGCATCGGCCAGAAATTCCACACCATTGGTAACTGACCCGTCGAGCAGGTTGGCACCGTCGAATTCAGCATTATTGATAATGACGCGAACCTGGTCGAGCAAAGCTTTGAAATCGGAATCATAGGCCTGTCGCGAATAGGTATCGATTGACGGGTCCATCGCCGCCATTGCTTTCTCGCGCATCTGGATCAACAGATCGGAGATGGTCTCGCCGGCAGCCAACGCGACATCGCCGATTGTGGTGGCGCGGTTCAAACCGGTCTGGACCGCACCCAGAGCGCTGATATCGGCACGCATGCCCTGCGCAACTGCGTAAATGGCCGCATTGTCCTTGGCACCGGAGATCTTCAGCCCGGTATTGATCCGGTTCTGAATGCCATCCATCTGGTCGTTGGTCTTGTTGAGGTTTTGCAGCGCGATCATCGCGGCGGTGTTGGTGTGGACGCTTAAGGTCATGCGATATTCTCCCGCAATTCACCGCGCCACTGTTTCGTGACGCCTTGAAATTACGAGCGCAATTGCCGTGCCGATCTTCGATCGTATGTTTGGATTATTCTTTTCAAAGGCTTACTGGCAGTGACGGTCTGGCACAAAGGTGAGTTGAGTCGGAAATTGCCGAGTCGCACCGGCCTGGCCGGTCAGTTTTGCCCACCACATCAGGCCGTCTTGTTGACCAGCCCCGCCCGGAAACTGCGCAGATATTCCACCAGATCATTATGCGATTCCGGCGGCCAGCGGCGTACGGTTTCACCGGTATCCTTGTCGATCATCAGATAGACGAAGTCGCCGGTGGGCGTTTCACGCTGAATGCTGAGTCTGGAGTTTTTGAGAACTTCCCGCGACAGACGTTCAAGTTCTGCAGCGAGCTCCTCAGAGGAGCGTTCGGCAGCTTTGGGTGCGCCTGGTTGTTTGTCGACAGGCGGAACGCGTGTGGGGTCGGCCCGTGGACGGTCACCGAGCGCATCGCGCGGTTCAACAAGTGGACTGGCCACCAGTGGCGACCGAGTATAATTCGTATCAGCCATTTTCCTTTCGCCGACGCAGAGGCGTCAGCGCCTCCAAAGCATCCTCCGTCAGCGATCTGCGGAAGGTGGATGGCGGGCCATTGGCCCGCCATCCGGTTCCGTAGATTAACGGAAGTAGCCCAGGATCGTGCTCGGAGCACTATTGGCGATCGACAGAGCCTGAACGCCAAGCTGTTGCTTGACCTGCAGGGACTGCAACCGCGCGCTCTCTTTTGCCAGATCTGCATCGACGAGATTGCCGATACCCTTTTCCAGGGAGTCAGACAGCTTGCCGACGAAATCCTTGTGGATTCCCACGGACTTCGACGCTGTACCCAGACGGGCCAACGAGCTGTTCAGATTGCCGATCGAGGTCGAAATCGTGCCCGCCAGCGTCTTGGCAGCACCCGCAGACGCGAATGAAGCCGTTGCAGCCAGCGTAACAACCGCACCGCCGAGGGACATGTTTTCGTCAACGATCGAGATCGTCGAAGAGCCCGAGGCATTGGCCAGAGCAGAGATCGACGTCACAGTGTTGTTGATCATGTTGGTGCCATTGAACGAGGCGTTCGAGACGATCTTGCCGATCTGGTCGCGGAGGGCCTTGAAATCTTCGTTCAGAGCAGTCCGTGATGCCGAGTCGAGGCTGGTGTCGGAAGCGGCGAGCGCCTTCGACTTCATCTCGATCAGAATGTCGGAGATTGCTTCGCCACCGGCAAGAGCCACATCGACGGTCGAAGCTGCCAGGTCAAGAGAACCGGCGACGACTTCATAACCTTTGACGTCTGCCCGCATCTTTTGAGCAATGGCAAACTTGCCGCCGTCATCTTTGGCGGAAGCGACCGCGAGACCGGTGGTAATCCGGCTCTGGACCTGTTCCAGGTCGCGATTGGTCATGTTCAGCTGCTGCAGCGCAACCATGGCGCCGGAATTCGTGTTGATGGTAGCCATTTCTTGGCCCTTTCCGTTCTGGTTTATGCCGGGCGTTTTGCCCGATGGACCTTCTGATCCACGGAAAACCTCGCAAACTACGGGCCAGAAACGACCTGCGCCAACAGGTTAATCGGGGGAGAGATGACGGCGTTACTGATATGCGCTGATCGAACCCGTACGCGGTAACTATTTGATCGGCAAAAACTGCCGCCCCAACCGGGAAATTGCGCGGCAGAAGTTGCCGGGCGGCAAATATTTATGATTTCCAATAAGTTAATTTCGGATAGCAGGCATGCTTACGGCCCCCCGCGTGCGGAACCAAAAAAACCGGGGCCGCCCGAAGGCGGCCCCGATCAACGAAGCTACTGGAAGAAGGAAAGGATGGTTTGCGGACTTTGATTCGCGATCGAAAGTGCCTGAACCCCCAGCTGCTGCTTGACTTGCAGCGACTGCAGGCGGGCGCTCTCTTTCGCCAGGTCCGCATCGACAAGATTTCCAATACCCACTTCAAGGGCGTCGGAAAGCTTGGCCACAAAATCCCCGTGAATTTGTAGAGACTTGGAGGCAGTGCCGAGGCGTGCCAACGCAAGGTTCAGATTATTCAGCGAGGTTGAGATCGTACCCGCGAGCGTATCAGCCGCCCCTGCCGTCGCAAACGAAGCCGTCGCGGTGAGCGTTACAATACCGCCCCCCAGCGACAGGTTTTCATCAGCGATGGAGATCGTGCTGCTACCGTCGTCATTTGCCAAGGCAGAGACCGACGTCACGGAATTATTGATCAAGTTTGTGCCATTGAATTCGGCGGTACTGACCATCTTTGAAATCTGGTCACGCAGAGCCTTGAAATCTTCGTTCAGGGCCGTCCGGGACGCGGAGTCCAGAGAAACATCAGAAGCCGCCAGTGCCTTTGCCTTCATCTCAATGAGGAGGTCGGAAATGCCTTCGCTCGCCGCAAGCGCGACGTCGACGACAGACCGGGACCGGTTGAGGCTGTCCTTCACAACCGCATACCCGCCCACTTGGGCGCGCATACGCTGGGCGATGGCGAACTTGCCGCCATCATCCTTCGCGCCGGCCACGTTGAGGCCGGTGTTGATGCGATTTTGAACCTCTGTCATTTGAGCGTTCGTCTTGGTCAGGTTCTGCAGAGCCACCATGGCTCCGGCGTTGGTGTTCACTGAAAGCATAATCGTTCCTCCATTCTGGAAGTGGTGAAGTCGGTCGTTTGACTTGGACTTTGTCCTGTTGCGGGACTCGCAAGCTGCGGGCCAGCCGTGATCAGGAAAAGTGATTGTTTTTATTGTGATATTTGAGGATCATTTGAGGTCGTCGAGACGCCTGGTCCATTCCTGCCGCCCATATCTGCCGCCTCGGCAGAACCTGCCTGCAGATGCGCTGGACGCACAACGAAGCGGCTACGCCCACCGGCCAGGGCGAGGCGCAGGCGCAAGAACGGGCAACCGGCACCCCGGCGCCAACCCAAACTCAACGAATTTGCAAATCAGATTAGAGCCTGCCCCGCATCGGGCTTCGCGCTATGCGGCGGTGTCAGGCTGCGATTGTGGCGCCAAGCCCTGCATAATGGTTCGATTGAGATCGATCAGGACCTCAAAATCACCCGATCCCCGCATGACAGAGGATGTGTATTTCGACACGAAGAGCGAGAGTGAAATGATCGAAGCCCGCAATTGGTCAGGCAGTCCGTTCTCGGCGCTGGCGCAATCGGCACCCAAATTGGACCAAAGCCGCCGGTTCCAGTCCAGCGCGTCAATCCGCCCCGCAAGATCTGTGCGGTCAACCTCAGCGGCCCGCATCAGCGCTCGCGTCACTTGGGCGAAAAGCCGGTACTCGGTGGAACGCGGGTCTTCGACGCGCGTCGTGGCACGCTGATACGCTTGTAATGACATCAGACCAGGCGCTCCTGTTCGAAGGCAATCAACTTCTTGCAGCGCATCAAAGCCTTGTAGAACTCATCCGCCATCACGTCTCTGCTGATGGCGACACAATCCGTCAGCACCTCGGGGGCTGAAACCACCCCCATAAACTCATTCATCCGGAGCACGAATTGCTCATAGAGTTGCTCGTCAGCGTGATCAGACAGATACATCATCATGATCGGAAAATAGATATGCCGCGCTGGCGTCGTTACCTGGTCGGCCTGCATGATGTCTTTTTCGCGAAGCACCGAAGCCCGATTCTGCAGCAGCAGTGTCGCCCGGCGATCGCCGTTCTCAACGACAGCTCCGTTGAGCACGAACTTCTCGCCAGGCTTGAGCGAGATTTTCAGGGCCATGAGGTCTCTCCAAGGACTGACGGTCGAGTCGACACATTACGATTGGGCACGGTGACAAACTCGAGTGAACAAATGGTTTCGCCACCACCCCGCGCGCTGCGCTGTCGTTAGCAAGTTTTAAATCGAATCCGCGACAGCTAACGGGAGTTTCACCCCAAACAAGGCAGTACGAATAGTTCACATGGTTGATGCTCTCCCAAACGTCCCCTCGTTGATCGATGAATTCTCCGCACCCGCAGAATCCGGGAAGAACGCGGCCATCGGTGCGCGGGGGGTGCGCGGCAGCATTTCGACGGAGGTCAGACTTGGCCTGGTTCCCAAGAATCAGCGCGACCAGTATCGCAAGGCAGCCAACCTCGCCAAACGCGCGATCCGGATGTCGGATGATGGCGATCACCAAGGTGCCGCCAAGCCTGCATTGGCCGCCCTTGACCTGGCGCCGGACTACGCCCTCCCCAACCACACCATCGGCCTGATCCTGTTCCGGCTCGGGCGATTGTCACGGGCGCTGCAATTTTACGAACGCGCATGGCGAATTGACCCCCGCGACGCCGAAATTTATTTGAATATGGGGATCGTCGCCTGGAAGCTCGACATGCTGGATGCGGCCGAGAAATTCTACCGGCTGTGCGTCGATCTCGCGCCGGAGAATATGAACGGGTTGATCAATCTCGCCAGTGTTCTGCGCGACCAGGGTCGCTATGACGATGCGATCGAATTGTTGCGAGCCCAAATATTCTTGCGCCCTGAAAATGTTGACCTCTGGAACTCACTCGGCACAGTCGTCGCGGATTCCGGCGATCCTGTCGGCTCGGTCCCATTCTATACAGAAGCTCTGCGCATAAATCCCGGCTTCGCCCGGGGACACAATAATCTGGCGGCGGTCTACGAGCTGACCGGTAACCCGACTCTGGCGATCAAACATTTTGAGGAAGCGCTCAAAAGCCCCAAGGATGCGATCGACCGGGCGACTATGCGCCACGGCCTCTCCCACGCCCTGCTTGCCGCCGGGCGTCTCGCTGAGGGTTGGAAATCCCAACAATCACGCCTCGATCCTGATAACATTCAGGCAACGCTGTTTGCGATGAACTGCCCACGCTGGGAAAGCCTCGACCCCGCCGATATCGTCGGAAAAAAAGTCGTCATTGTCGGTGAGCAAGGCCTGGGCGATGAAGTCCTGTTTCTCAACTCCGCTCACGAACTTCAAAGTCAAATCGGTGCCAGCGGCGAGCTGCGTATTGCCTGCGAGCAGCGGCTGGTACCGCTCATTCAGCGTTCCTTCCCGCTCGCTCGCGTCGACAATCATTTGTCCACAGTGCTTGAGGGCCGCAATGTCCGCACTGCCGGCGGTCTGGACCGGGGCGCCGATTTTTGGACGCCAATGGGCGATCAGCTCGGCGCCTTTCGACCCAGCGTCGAGTCCTTCCCCGACACCCCAGCCTTCCTGACCCCCGACCTGCAACGCGCCGATGCGTTCCGGCAAGAACTGGCGGCATTGGGGCCGGGATTGAAGGTCGGCGTTTTGTGGAAATCCTTGAAAATGACCGGGTCCAGAGCGCGGTTTTTCTCACCGCTCGATGCCTGGAAACCCGTATTGCAGACGCCGGGCGTGACCTTCATCAACATGCAATACGGCGAGACCGCCGACGATATCCAGCGCGCCCGGGATGAATTTGGAGTCACGCTGTACACCCCGGAAACGCTTGACTTGAAAAATGACCTAGATGGCGTTGCCGCGATGGGCCAAGCGCTGGATCTGATGATCGGACCGATGACGGCTTCGATCAATCTGGCAGCGGCGTGTGGCGGCGACGTCTGGGTGTTTTTGCCCCATCGCCGGCACTGGATCACATTCTCCTCTGACCGCCTGCCCTGGTATCCCTCGGCCCGGCTGTTCTTCGGCGATGGATTTGGCGACTGGACCGGTATCATGGCGCAGCTCGCCGCAGCCCTCCGGGAACGCGTCGCACAGTCCTGACACCTCCCCCCCTACCCTCTCCGGGATAATCGCGCTAAGTCGGTTGCATGCGTTTTCAAGGTACAGATAGCTACGTCGCTGACAGCGAATTGAGCGCCGCGGTCAACGCCGCGATCGCTCTGGAGCGTCCGCTGCTCGTCAAGGGCGAGCCGGGCACGGGCAAAACCGAACTGGCTCGCCAGGTCGCCGAAGCGCTCGGCATGCCGCTGCTGGAGTGGCACATCAAATCGACCACCAAGGCACGCCAGGGCCTCTATGAGTATGACGCCGTCGGGCGTCTGCGCGACAGCCAGCTCGGCGATGAGCGCGTGCACGACATCTCCAATTATATCCGCAAGGGCAAGCTGTGGGAGGCCTTCACGGCGACCAAGCGCTCCGTCCTGCTGATCGATGAAATCGACAAAGCCGATATCGAATTCCCCAATGATCTCCTGCAGGAGCTCGACCGGATGGAATTCCATGTCTACGAGACCGGTGAGACCATCAAGGCCGCCGAGCGCCCTGTCGTCATCATCACCTCGAACAATGAGAAGGAACTGCCCGACGCCTTCCTGCGCCGCTGTTTCTTCCACTTCATCGCCTTCCCCGACGAAGAGATGATGCGCGCCATTGTCGACGTCCATTTCCCGGGCCTCAAAAGCCGTCTGCTCGCCGAAGCGCTCAAACTGTTCTACGAGATCCGCTCGGTCCCCGGCGTCAAGAAGAAGCCCTCGACATCGGAATTGCTCGACTGGCTCAAACTCCTCCTGATCGAAGATATCGACCCGTCTTTGCTCAGCGAACAGGACCCGCGCAAACTGATCCCGCCGCTGCACGGAGCCCTGCTGAAGAATGAGCAGGACGTGATGCTGTTCGAGAAACTGGCCTTCATGGCGCGCAGAGCGCCGGCCGGCGGACCGGGGCGTGGGCCGGGGGCGGCTTAAACGGAACTGGCGCCGCCCTTCTGGCGATGGTATTACTCCAGTTCAAACGATGGAGAGTGACATGGACCAGCGCGGCTAAACCGCGCCCCGCAAAGCCGGAGGCGCATTTCACCTGAGACCTTGTGAAATCACGCCCGGAGTCCTGTCATGCCTGCCATCCACCCTGCGCTCGACCCCATGACGCGCCACCCCATCCCGGCCGCGCCGTCCATGGCCTATCTCAAACCTCTGCTCGTCGATCACCCCAAGATCGAAGCCGGGGATTACAGCTATATCCATTCCTTCACCGATCCGGCGCGCTTTGCCGAACAGGTGAAATACGCCTTCGATTTCATCGATGACCGGCTGGTGATCGGGAAATTCTGCTCGATCGCCGCCGATGCCAGCTTTGTCCTCAATGGCGGCAATCATTTCGCCGACCGGCTCTCAAGCTATCCGTTCCCGATCTTCGGCTGCTGGGGCGAGCCCGATCCCGGTGCCTGGCCCAACAAGGGCGGGATCACCGTGGGTCATGATGTCTGGATTGGCTGGGGCGCGACCATCATGCCCGGCGTCACCATCGGCAATGGCGCCATCATCGCGACCAAAGCCGTCGTCACCAGCGATGTCGAGCCCTACACCATCGTCGGCGGCAATCCCGCGCGGATGATCAAGCGCCGCCTGCCCGAGGACGTCGCCGCGCGCCTGCAGACGCTCGCCTGGTGGGACTGGACGGTGGAGCGGATTGCACAGGCCTCGGACGCGTTGATGAAGGCCGATATCGCGGCGTTGGAAAGGCTGAAACCCTGATATAGATTGGCGTGGAGGAGCTGCCATGACTGACACGAAATTCATCCGCGCCATCCCGGTCTTGCCGTCGACAGACGTGCCCGCCAGCCTGGCCTTCTTCCGCGACAAGCTGGGCTTCGAAACCTGGTCCTGGGACACGCCTCCTATCTATGGCGGCGTCCATGTCGGCACGGTCGAAATCCAGATTTCCTTGACCGATAACCCGCATGCCTGCCGCTGGGCCTCATGCCGGGTCGATGTCACGGGGATTGATGCGCTCTATGCGCGGGCTGTCGAAGCGGGCGTCGTTCACCCCAATTCCAAGCTTGAGGAACAGCCCTGGGGATTTCGGGAATTTGCCGTCCTGGACCCGGTTGGGCTGTGCGTGACCTTCGGCGAGCGCACCGGCTGACACAGTCGCGGGCTATCGTTGACGCGCGGCAAGCAGCTATATAGCCCCCATGCTCCATCACTTCTTCACCCAGCTGCGCGCCGCCAAAATCCCCGTCACGACGCGGGAATATCTCACGCTTCTTGAAGCGCTCGACAAGGGCGTGATCGAACCGGATATCGGGCACTTCTACGCCGTCAGCCGCGCCGCCCTGGTCAAGGACGAGAAGGCCTTCGACAAGTTCGACAAGGTGTTCGCGCATGTCTTCAAGGGCATCGAGACGCTCGGCGATCTGTTCGAAGAGAATGAGATCCCCGACGACTGGCTCAAGGCAATGATGCAAAAACTGCTCACCGAAGAGGAGATGGCCGCGATGCAGGCCTTGCCCTTCGAGGAGCTGATGGAGACGCTGAAGAAGCGGCTCGCCGAGCAGGAAGAGCGCCATGAGGGCGGCTCGAAATGGATTGGCACCGGCGGCACCTCGCCCTTTGGCCATGGCGGCTATAATCCGGCCGGCGTGCGCATTGGCGGGCCGGGCCAGCACAAGCGCGCCGCCAAGGTGTGGGAAAAGCGCCGCTACAAGGACCTCGATGGCGACCGCGAACTGGGGACGCGCAATCTGAAAGTCGCGCTGCGCCGCCTGCGCAAATTCGCCCGCGACGGGGCCCAGGACGAGCTTGATCTGGGCAATACAATCGACGCCACCGCCCGCCAGGGCTGGCTCGATGTCGTGATGCGGCCCGAGCGGCGCAATGCGATCAAGGTGCTGGCGCTGTTCGATGTCGGCGGCTCGATGGATCCCTATGTGAAGCTGTGCGAGGAACTCTTCTCGGCCTCGCGCTCGACCTTCAAGAACCTGGAATATTTCTACTTTCACAATTGTCCCTATGAGGGCGTCTGGCGCTCCAATCTGCGCAGGCGCGCCGAGACCGTGCCCACCCTCGATCTGATCCACAAATATCCGCACGACTGGAAAGTGATCATCGTCGGCGATGCCGCGATGGCGCCCTATGAGATCACCCATCCGGGCGGATCGGTCGAAGGCTGGAACGAGGAATCCGGCTCGGTCTGGATCAAGCGCCTAGTGGAAACCTGGCCCAATCTGATCTGGCTCAATCCGCAGCCCGAGGAATGGTGGGAATATTCCTATTCCACCAAGCTGGTGCAGGAGCTGATCGGCACCCAGCGCATGTTCCCGCTAACGCTGGAAGGCGTTGACGAGGCGATCAAGGAGTTGGCTCGCTGAAGCGAGCCGGGGCAAGGAGCTGGCTCGCTAGCTAGCGCGGTTACACACCCGCCCCATCCGCAGCCATTGCGTCACCGCCCAAGCGGCCGCCGGATGGCGCAGGCGCGTCAGCGCCTCGTGCGGGTCGAGCCAGACCAGTTCGTGATCCTCCTCGATCTTGCCGCCATTCATCTCGACGAAATCACACAGGAAGAAGCCGCACTGATTGCGGCGGCGCTCGCCGGTGCGCGTGATGGTGAATTGTTCGGCCCGCGTCACCAGAGCGCCGGGCGTGACCGTCCAGCCGGTTTCCTCGCAGAATTCGCGGGCCAAGGCTTCGGCCTCGCTCTCGCCGGGGTCGATCATCCCGCCGGGCAGATCCCAATTGACATAGGTCTCGCGGGCAATGCTGACCAAGGCGATGCGGCCGACATCATCCAGCGCGATGCCGAATGCGCAGGGACGCTCCTTATAGGGCGCACCCGCCTCGCAGAGGCCGAATTGCGGCACGGCTTCGATGTTTGGGTTCAACGCCACACCCTATCAACCCGGATTGACGCGTCCGTCGTCAGGATCGAGCCCGAGTTCCTGATCAATGCGGGCGACCCAGCCGCGGACATTGAGGAATTCATCGAGATCGAACCCGCCTTCATCGGCGAGGCGCGTATAGGCGACCAGCGAAATATCGGCGAGCGTCATCGTGTCGCCGACAATGAAGTCACGCGACAGCAGCCGCATTTCCATCACGCCCAGTGCCCGGCGGCCCTTGGCCATCAGGGCCGGGTCGATTGAATCCTCGGGCAGTTTTTCGAAGGCTTTCTGAAAGCGGCGCACGGCAATCGCCGGCTCGTGGCTATATTGTTCCCAGAACATCCATTCGAGCATTTTGGCGGTGTCGAAACTGTCAGCCGGGATCAGCGGCGAGCCGCCAGCGAGATGGAAAATGATCGCGTTGGACTGGGCCAGGATACGGCCATCCTCGCGCTCGAGGCAGGGCACTTGTCCGGCCGGATTGATGGCGAGGAAATCTTCCGTGCGGGTCTCGCCCTTGACGACATCGATCTCATTCCACTGATAGGGAATGCCCAGATAGTCGGCGGTCCATTTCACTTTCAGGCAATTGCCGCTGCGGCGGTCACCGAAAATCCTGACCGGTTGTGTCATCGCGAGTCTCCATCGTCGAGCCACCAGCATAGCGTGGACCGGGCCGAGGTCGAGGCGGCAATCATGGGCCATCTGCACCTGCTTCAATCCGCCCCTTGGACGCAGCCCTGCTGCCGCCTATAAACGCCCGGTACCGGCGAGAGGTTGAGTGAAATGACGACTGCGACTGCCCCCAACCCCGAGGCCTGCCGCACCATGGCGGAGGTCCGCGAAGGCGTCGACGCCGTCGACCGTCAGCTCGTCGCCCTGATCGCCGAGCGCACGCGCTTCATGGAGGCCGCCGCGCGGATCAAGCCATCGCGCGACGTGGTGCATGATGATTGGCGCATTGCCGATGTAGTGGAAAAAGTCACCGCCGAAGCGACGCGTATTGGGGTCACGACCGCGATCGTCGAGCCAGTCTGGCGCGAGCTTATCCGTCAGTCCATCGCCTATGAATTTACCGTCTGGGATCGCACCCGCGAGCGCTGATCAGCTCTCGGCGAAACAGGCCTGGGTTTCGAAAAACGCATGTTCCACCGCTCGCGCGGCGGCCGGCCAGTCGGCAGGCTCCAGCGCCTCGACGGCCTCGCAGACATCGCCGAGCACAACAGCGCCGACCCCGCGCGCCGCGCCTTTCAATGTATGGGTGGCCGCAATCCACGCCTCGCGGTCGCCCGCTGTCGCCATCAGCGCGATACACCGCCGCGCCTGCTCGCACATCAAGTTGAGCAATTCGGCTTTCAAAGCCTCATCGCCATCGGTGTAGCGAGCCAGATGCGCCGCATCGAACAGCGGTGCCGGGGAATGTGACTGTGCGAACATCATGGCCTCACCCTCGCACCCGCCTTGTTAACATCGCACTTAACGGGCGCGGACACCGCCGCAATATCTTTTCCCAAGGTAAATCAAGCCTTGCCGAAACACCGTCGCAGCCGCCAAAAATCGCTGATATCGTGGCCTTGCTTTGTGAACAATCTCGCGTATGTTCCGCCGCTTCCAACCCCGGCGCGCCTATAGCTCAGTTGGTAGAGCAGCTGACTCTTAATCAGCGGGTCGTAAGTTCGAATCTTACTGGGCGCACCAATCTTCCCCACGTCTTTTCCAGACTGCCGTGCCAAGCAACCGGCGACTGTGGCCCGTATCGGGAAGATTACCTGTCAGTCATGTTGGGGCCCGGGACTTCCGTTGCGCGGTATCGAGGCTGTAAAGCAGGCTTGGCGCTGGCCTCGATCTCAAGCGCACCATTGAACCGGGTTTGGGACTTGTTATGCGCGTGCTGCGATCAATACCGTGTGTGCTAGGCGCGCTGACAAGCCTTGCCGCCACGGCCGCGCCAGCCATGGCCAGCGATATCGTTCAGCTCGAGACCTTTTTCCACCAAGCAGAGCCGGTCGCCGAGCTCCAGTTTTGCCGCGAACCCTTCTACCCGCCCGGAGACTGCCGGCCGGCGCGCTTCACCCAGGGTGTGCGCTATAACTGGCTGCATTCCTCCGACGCCGTGTCGAATGAACGCCTCTCCCTGATCCATGACGAAGCCCGCAGCAGCCAGACCGCCATCTTCCACTCGACCATTCCCGGCTATGGCCCGATGCGTTTCGCCGCGCCGGACGAGGATGTGTGGTGCATGCCCGATACGCGACTGGATCTACCCACGCGCTACTACGCCCGGATCGCCGGTTTCCGCGAGCATGAAGAGGACGGCGATACACGCGTCGCGGCGCAATACGGCCTCTATGTCGTCCTCGACAGCGAAGCCGGCTGTGAAGCCCTGCTGCAGAGCGCCCGCGAAAGGCTGCGTTAGCGCTGCCGTTGTTTTGCCTGTTTTCGGTTCCAACAATTGCTGATGGGGAAAGCTAACGGGGACATCGCGCCGCGCGCGCTGGCTGATCACGGCGCCGGGCAGGCCAATACGGCCCTGCTCTTGCTGACCTCCTGCCTGTTACCGCTCGGCCTCCTCCTGCCAGCCCTGCGCACGACTCAATTCGGGCTATGGAGCGGCGAGCACTCGATTCTCGGTTTCGGCTGGGCCCTGTTGCGGGATGGCGAATTCCTGCTCGCGGCTGTGGTCCTGGGATTTTCGGTCGTGTTTCCGGGCTTCAAGCTGATCTGGATGTGGCGGCTGCAATTTTCCCGCGCGCCGGGCATCGGAGCCGGCGATCTGCGCTTTCTGGAAATGCTCGGCAAATGGTCAATGGCCGATGTCCTGGTGTTGGCACTGGTGATTTTCAGCGTGCGCGACAGCTTCGTCTTCGCCGCCTCGACCCTGCCCGGCGTCTATATTTTCGCGACCGCGACCGTGTTGGCCATGCTCGCCTCGGGCCGGATCGCCCGCCAGCTGGGAACGCGAATCCGGGCGGTGACACCCCGAAGCTGACGGTTGCCTCAGAGGCTTCGGGCCGGTGAGGCAAACCGGTTGCAGCAACACGCCATTTCCGGCTCGACGTCGCCCCGTTTGTCGCGCTATTTCATCACCATGACCGATATTATCCCGACAGCCGACCTGCCAAGCCTGCCGATCGAAGGTGATGAGCGCCGCTTTCCCGTCCGCCGCGTTTTCTGCATTGGCCGCAATTATGCTGACCACGCCAAGGAAATGGGCGCTGCCGCCGAGGCGATCTTCTTCATGAAGCCGACCGATGCGGTTTTTACAGGCTCGCGCCTGCCCTATCCGCAAGCCACCTCGGACCTGCATCACGAGGTCGAGCTGGTGCTCGCACTCGGCGATGGCGGCGCGATCATGGGCTGTGCCGTCGGCGTTGACCTGACCCGGCGCGATCTGCAAGGCGCGATGAAGGCCAAGAGCGGGCCATGGGAGATCGGCAAGGCGTTTGAAAATTCCGCGCCGGTCGGACTGCTGCGCTTCGGACCGGTGCCCGAACGCGGCAAGATCTCGCTGAAGGTCAATGGGGTGCGCCGCCAGTCCGGCGATCTGTCGGAAATGATCCTGGCCCCGCGCCGCGTGCTGTCGGAACTGGCGCGCTATTTCACCCTCAAGCCGGGCGACCTCGTCTTCACCGGCACGCCGGCCGGCGTCGGACCATTGCAGCGCGATGACCGCGTCAAGGCCGAGATTGACGGCCTGCCACCGCTTGAGTTCACCATCACCTGAGCCCCGCCCGATTGGAGATCGCGATGAAACCTGTCCTTTATGGCTATTGGCGTTCCGGCGCCGCCTACCGGCTGCGCATCGCGCTCAATCTCAAGGGCGTCGAGTATGACCAGGTCGCGATCAATCTGAAAACGGGTGAGCAGAAGAGCGAGGCTTGGCTGGCGATGCAGCCGCAAGGCCTGGTGCCGGTGCTCAAATATGGCGATGCGCTGTTGATGCAATCGCCAGCCATCCTGGAATGGATCGAGGAGACCTGGCCTGAGCCCGCCCTGCTGCCCTCCGATCCGCTGGAGCGTTGCCGGGTGCGCGCCTGGGCGGCCGTGATCGGCTGCGATACGCATCCGGTGCAGAACTTGCGCATTCTCAAGGCGATCGGCGACGACCTCGGACAGGGCCCGGCGGGGATGAAAGCCTGGGCGCATCGCTGGACCCAGAGCGGGCTGGCGGCGCTGGAGACACTCGTCAAAGAGGTGCCTCGCAAGACAGCCTTCCTGCACGGCGACGCGCCGGGCATGGCCGAGATTTACCTGCTGCCGCAATTGGTCAATGCCCGCCGTTGGGAGGTCGATCTGGCAGCCTTCCCGACCCTGATGGGCGCCGAAGCCGCCTGCCTCGCCCTGCCGGCATTCCAGCGTGCGGCGCCGGAAAATCAGCCCGACGCCGAATAAGGATTAGCGCAGCCAGGCCTGAACCCGCCCGGCGGCGAGGGAGCGCCACAGCCATTCCACCGGGCCGTATTGGTAGCGCTGCAGCCAGAAGATCGAACCAAACACCTGCGCCACCCAGATCGAGAGCACGATCAGCGCCTGGCCGAGCCGGTCGACCTGGCCAAACTGGCCCAGCCCCGGAAAGCCAACGAACAAGAATGTCATCAACAGAGTCTGCAGGAAATAATTGCTGATCGGCATCCGGCCAACCGCCGCCAGCGCCGCACGCCCGGCCCGGGCGAGATCCAGCTGAGCCGCGAGCACGAAAGCGGCAGCATACCCGAGCGCCAGCGCGAGGCTGCCGAAATACTGCGTCACCCGGTTTTGCAACACGGCCGCCGGCGAAAAGCCTGACGCCAGTGAATGCCAAGCCCCGGCGGCGCACACGATCACGCCCAGCGCCAGGGCAATCGCCGCGATCAGGCCATACTGGCGCTGTGTCCAATGCCCGGTCAGAAAACCCGACCTCACCCCGGCCATGCCCAGCAGCATGCAGCCGGCGAGGCGTCCGCTCATGAAGACGATTTGCATCATCTCCGACTGCAGCGCGATGCTCATATTATAGCCCAGACGCGCCAGGAAGCCGGTTTGATACAAGGCCTCGATATGCGTGATTGCCTCGGGATTGAATCCCATCGCCTCGGCTGCGGTGATATTGCCGCCAATCAGGCTGCCAATCCCGCTGCCGGCCAAGAGCATCAGCCCGGTAAAGCCGATCAGGCCGAGCCCCAGTCCCCACAACCCGCGCACGGTCATGCTATTGGCGGTGACGACAATCATCGCCACCAGAGCCAGCGGCACCAAGAGGTCGCCAAACCAGAACAGATAGGCGTGCAGCAGGCCGAGCAGCAGCAGCCAGCTCAGTCTTGGCCATTGCCGCAGCGGGTTATCCCGCGCCGCCTGTGCACTCAAGACCAGCGCCGCCCCGAACAGGACCGCAAACAGGGTCGCGCCGCTCTGCGATATCAGGCTCTGGGTCACCAACCAGACGGCGCGATTGCCCCAGCCCTCAAAGCTGGCTTGCAGGGCCGGAATATCGGCAGATATCCAGACCCAGGCGAAGAGTTGAATATTCACCGCCAACATCGCCAGCACCGCAAATCCGCGCAGGGCGTCGAGGCTGTCATGGCGTTGCGATGGCGCGATTTCCGGCATTTTCACCCTCATCAGGCGAATTCGCCCGGTTTCCGCCATATTCTTACGAAGATTTCACGCAATAGACGACATTCAGGAATTGTATCGAGACTCAATAAAATTCATAAACAATTCGCACATGCGGACACGCCTTGGGGTGCGAATACGTCATGATCCAGCTTCTGATCTCTCTGATTGAATGGTTCGCGGTGATGGGCCTGTCGGTACTCGGCATCGCCTATGAGCCGCCGCAGCCCTGTTTCGCCCCCGAACCGACCGAATTCCGCCAAGCCGTCGTCTGGACCCCATCGGACGCATACGAATTGTCCGGCTTCCCGGCTGCAGCGAGCGGCGATTGCTTCGCCGGATCCGACGCGCTGATCCACAGCACCAAGCCGTATTTCGTCACTCCATCGGACCGCTACGACAGCTAATTCGGCTTTGAATTGGGCGAATTGTCGCGCGCAATTATCCAATTTGCATAGATTATCTGTGTCGGCGGCGCGCTTCTGTGCCTATCATCTGTCATTATGGCAAACTTGACCGTCCCGGTATCAGACCCTATCCGGGAGCGAAAACGCTTCATGGCCCGATCGAGCGCAATATGACCAAAAAAACGCTAGAAAAATCAATCCATCTTGCTGAAATCAGCGTGGCGGACCCAGACGGTGACCGCCCCGTCCCGGCAAGTCAGCGCGACACCGTCAACGCCGAACTGGCGGAATCGGTGGCGAGCGAACGGGTCACGTCCGGCGAACGCCCCGGCGGCGCGTGGTTGATCTGGCTGGCCAACAGCTTTGCCCTGCTCTGGGTGGGCGGTGCTGCCGCCTTCATTTGGGGCGCCCTCGGGGTGCAGAGTCTTGAACGCCTCGGCCAATACGGTTTCGGACAATTGACCGGTCTGGCCGTTTTCGCCATCGCGCCAGCCCTGCTCTTCATCATGAGCGGCCTAATGGCGCGCGAAGTTGTGCGCAATGCGCACAATACCCGCCGCGTCGAACACGCCATCCGCCGCCTCACTGATCCCGCCCAATATGCCCGCCAAGAGGTCCAGACCCTGTCGCAGGCGGTGACCGGCGAAGTGGAGCGCATCAATTCCGCACTCGAAAGCGCCCTCGCGCGCTTGGCCGCGATGGAAGAAGTGATCAGCCACCACGCCGAATCGCTGGAGTTATCGGCGACAGATGCCCGCGACCGGACCGAGGAATTGCTCAAGGGATTGCGCAAGGAAAGGCTCCGCCTCGGCGAAGTCTCCGAATCCCTCGACGACAAGGCCGCCCTGATTGCCGCCGCGATTTCCGACCAGTCCAAAATGGTGGCAGCGGCCTCCGAACTGGCAGCCAACCAGGCCAGCGATAGCGGCCGCCGCATACAGGCCAGCGTCGACAGCCTGCAGGATGCCGGCGCTTCCGTGACCGAACGCTCCAATATCGCCGCCACCAAACTGTCCGAACGCACGGCGCATCTGCACGAGCTGTCCGACACGCTCAAAGAGCGAACCGACAATCTCGACGCGGCTTATGTCAAGCATCGCGGTCGTCTCAGCGAAGCCGGCGAAGCCTTGCGCAAGGAACAGGAAAAGATCGCAGCCGCGCTCGATTTCCACCGCGCCGAACTGGATGTGATGGCCGCGACGGCCCGCGATGGCGCCGATTCGCTGACTTCGGCATCGACCAAGGGCGCCGCCGCCTTCAAGCAGGCCGTCGACGATGCATTGGAACGCGCCCACAGCTTGGCCGGTCGCGTCCGTGCGGAGTCCGAACATGCGGCCCGTGAACACGAGGCCGCCCTCGCCCGCCTCGTCGCATCGGCCCAGGAAGCCAAGGCCATCTCGGAAGCCGCAATCGAAGCGATCGAGGCCCAGGCCGATGCAGTGACGGAAAAAGTTGAACACGCCAATGAGATCGCCTTCAACGCGGCGAAGCGGTCGGATGATGCCTTCCAGCTGCGCCTCGCCGAAGCCGACAAGCTCACCGCCCGCGCCTCTCAGGTCGCCGACGAAGCGGCCGAATCCGTCCGCCGCCGGCTGGAAGCCGTGCTCGCCTCCGCCCGGGTCGAGACCCAGACGGTCGAGCGCCATATCGACACCATGACCACCCGGTTGGCTGAAATGCCGGTGATGGCGCGCGAACGTGCCCAGGAAGCGGCCGATGCCCTGCGTCGCGGTCTGGAAGGCCTCAATGCCGCCGCCATGGTTGCAGCCGAGGAATCGCAAGAGATCGACGCGGCTTTCCAGGCACGCATCCGGCAAAATTACGAATTGCTCAGCGATTTCATGTTGCGGATGGGCTCCGTCGCCGGAGGCCGGCGCGTGCCCGATCTAGGCAGTAATGAATTGCCCGATCCCCTGCTGGGCCGGCAGCGCAAACCGGTTGAAGAGGAGACGGCCGAGCCGGTTGTCACAGATACCGAACAGGACATGCACAAGCCGCTGACCGGTGGTCAACCACGCCGCAGCGCGCCGCGTGCGGTCGAAACCAGTGTTGGATTCCCTGAACGCGGCGGTCGCCCGGCGACCGAACCGGGCTGGCGCTGGAAGGATTTGCTCTCGAGCATGCCAGAAGAAGACGGCGAGGGCGAAACTGCCAGCGCCGCCAATTCCAGCCCGTCGAAACGGTCATCAAAACGGGACAAGGACGAGAGCTGATCCCCTCCGGTTTAAACCGGCCAGAGTGAAATCAGGCTAGTCGGCGGTTTGATCGGCGGTCCACTCGGCCAGATTCTGGCTGACCTGCCCGGCTGCCTGGTCGAAGGCGGCGACAATCGCACCGGCGCGATTGGCCGAGGCGCGGGCTTCACCACTGAACACATTGGATCCGGCGAGCTGGCGCCCATCGCTGGCAATCAGACGCGCGGCCAGCCGGATGCGGATCAGCGGCGCCCGTCCATCGCCCTGATCATAAACGGCTTCAAATTCGCGCAAATCCAGCCGCAGCTCATATTGGGCCCGCACGCCATCGTCCGGCACAACCGGTGCGACGCGGGAACCGGCCGCGTTGAACGTATCAACGATGAGATTCTGCATGATGCGCGGTGCCGGTGCGATCCAGCGCGCAGCCGCCATATAGGCAATATGCCCGTCAGCCATCTGGATAGCGATTTCGTCACCGGCAAGACCGCGCGGCGCCTGTGGCGACACGATCCTGACAATGGTCCTCCCCTCACCGGTCCAGGCGCTCGGCTCGGGCGAGGAGAGGCGATAGACGGAGGACGGGGTGGACTCCGGCAAGAGCGACACGCAGGCCGACAGTGACAGGGCACATAGGGTAATCAGAACCGGCTTGATGGAAGACAGGGATCTCATTGCGGCACCTCTACGGTTTGACGCGGTGAACCGGCCACGAAGCCGCCCGGATTGTTTTCAAATTCAGAGGCGCTGCGCTCGAGCGAATCAACCAACCGGCTGAGATCGCCGGCCGTCTGGGTCAGATCCACCAAACCCTCTTGCGCGAAGGACTGCAGCGCCGGGGTCACCGACATCATCAGCGTGCTTGTATCGGTCGCAGCCTGATTGACGGCAATTGCGGCGGCTGTGGTTTCATTGACCGCCGGCGCCATGTCATTGAGCAGGAAGGCCTCAGCCGTGGCGCCGAACTCTTGCAGGGAGATCGCGGCACTGGAGATATCTGCTGCGGCAGTGTCGATCCGCCCAATCGTCGTGCGCATGTCGTCTACGAGTGACTGCTCGGAATTGAGCCGGTCGGTGATCTCGCGCAGATTGACCAGGGTTGCCGAAAATTCCTCGACATTCTGGTCATTGAGCAATTCTGACAGTCTGAACAGCGCCAGCTGCGCTGCGTCGAGCACATCTTCAGAGCCCTCAACCAGACCTTCCAATTGAGCCCGGCGCGCGAAAATCCGCGGCGGTTGCCGGCTGGCCGGGCTGAGCAGGCGTTGTGCGTCGGCAGAGCCGCCCGTGATCAAAATATAGGACAGGCCAGTCAGGCCCTGCGGTTCCAGCTGGGCGAAACTGTCAACGCGAACCGGCGTTTGCGCCAGCACGCGGACGCGCGCGATCACGCGGCTTTGGCCATCGAGCCCGAGTGATGTGACCTCGCCGACCTGGATACCATTGAAGCGGACTTCGCCGGATTCGCGCAGGCCGCGGACTGGGCCCTCGAAGACGACATCGTAAAAAGCGTAATCCTCGTCGAAGGATACCTTGCCGAGCCAAACAGCGAAAATGCCGCCGCCCGCGATCAGGATCAGCGCAAACAGGCCGACAAGGACATGATGTGCCTTGGTTTCCATCGTCTAGCTCTCCTTGCCGGCATTGGCCGTGCGCCCGCGGGGCCCATGAAAATATTCCTGGATCCACGGATGAGGGTTTCGCATCAACGCCTCCAGGGGCGCAACTGCCGCGACACGTTTATCGGCGAGTACGGCAATTCGGTCACAGATGGCATACAGGCTGTCGAGATCGTGTGTGATCATCAATACGGTCAGGTTCAGCGCCCGCGACAATTCCAGAATGAGGGTATCGAACGCCGCCGCACCGATCGGGTCGAGCCCGGCGGTCGGTTCGTCAAGAAACAGGATATCCGGATCGAGCGCCAAGGCCCGCGCCAGGGCGACGCGCTTGCGCATACCGCCTGACAATTCCGAGGGAAAGCGCTCAGCGACACTGGGGTCGAGCCCGGCCAGGCCGAGCTTCATCCCGGCGATTTCTTCCATCAGCGCCACCGGCATATCGATATGCTCGCGCAGCGGCGCCATGACGTTTTCGAGCACGCTGAGCGAGGTGAACAGCGCCCCGTTCTGGAACAAAACGCCCCAGCGGCTGTCGACACGCCGCCGCTCGGCCGCTTTCATGGCCGAGAAGGGCCGGCCGTCGAACAGGATTTCGCCGGCCTCATATTTTTGCAGGCCAAGAATGGCGTTCATCAACACGGTCTTGCCAGTACCGGACCCGCCGACCAGGCCGAGAATTTCGCCGCGCCGGATATCCAGATCGAGACCTTCGTGCACGACATGTGGGCCGAAGGCTGTCTTCAGGCCGCGTATGGCGATCAGGACATCGTCGCTCATATGCCCAGCTCCAGATACATCATCGCAAACATCGCCTCGACGACAATCACGATGAAGATCGATTGCACTACCGAGGCGGTGACGCGGCGGCCGAGGGATTCGACATCGCCGGCCACTTTCATGCCTTGGCGGCACCCGACGATCGCCACCACAAGGCCAAAGACCGGTGCTTTCGACATCCCGACCCAGAAATGGCTCCAGTCGAGTTCGGAATGCAGGCGCGCAATGAAGACGGCCGGGGAAATATCCTGGGCAGTCCAAGCCACCAGCATGCCGCCGAAAATGCCGGTGATCATCGCTGCAAAGGTCAAAAGCGGCGCCATCAATACGCAAGCGACCACACGCGGCAGGACCAGAACTTCAAACGGGTTCAGGCCCAATACCTTCATGGCGTCGATTTCCTGCTGCATTTTCATCGCGCCAATCGAGGCGGTAAACGCCGAGTCGGAACGGCCAGCCAGCAGGATCGCCGTGATCAGAACCGCGAATTCGCGCAACACGGAAATCCCGATCAACTCGACGCTGAAAATCGCAAAGCCAAACTCGGCGAGCAGGTTGGCGCCCATATAGGCGACGACAGCGCCGATGAAGAAGGACAAGACCGCCACGATGGGCAGCGCATTGACGCCGACCTCTTCCATCGCCCATATCGTTGAGGTCAATCGGAAGCTCGACGGACGCACCAGGGTGCGCAGGCCGGTTGTAATGGTCTGTCCGAAAAAGGCGATCGTCTCAATGGTTTCCGCGAAGGCGGCTTCGAGTCCTGAGCCGATCCGCTCCAGCGCTTCGACGAAGCCGAAACCGCGTGGCGGATCTGGTGGACAGACCTGGCTGCGCCGCCGAACTTCTTCGATCAAGCGCCGCGCCGTTGGATGCCGGCCGAGATAGTGGAAATCGCCGTCGGGAACGCCGCAGCGCCGCGTCACCCGCCCGAGCATATAGGCACCGGAGGTATCAACGCGCCCAAGCTGGGTCAGGTCGACGACAATCATGTCGGGCTCGACACTGGTTTCAACATTGCGAATGGCCGTATCGACCCGGCTGATCGTGTCGATCGTCCAGTCGCCATGAGCCTCAACGACGGTTTTGCCCGCATCGTCGCGCAAATCCACCCGGGCACCGGTGTCAGACTTTGCTTGATTTCCCCTCATGGTCACAAGCCTAGTCGATTTCTTTCGTCGCAGGGAGTGGAGAAACACGCGCGAGCAGTATTGCTGCAGCCAGGCCTGCTGCAGCCGGCAGGATCATGATCGCAAAACCGCCCGTTCCCAGCCGGGCGAAGAAGTATCCCGACACCGCCGAAGCCACCGCCATCGCCACACCGCCGGACAGCGCCGAATTGATCGCCTGCCCGGTCGCGGCAAACCGGTCGGGCACCGAATGCGCCGCAAAGCGCAGAAAGCCCAGATAGGTCGCAGCGAAGCTCAGCGCGTGCAGGCATTGCAGTGCGAACAGGGCCCAAAGCGGCGGCGCCAATGCGGTCAACCCCCAACGCAGGATCGAGCCGCCGCCGCCCAGCATCAACAGACCCGCCGGGCTCAAGCGTCCCAGCCAACCGCGTCCAGACAGCCAGATAAAGACGATCTCCACCGCAACGCCGCAGGCCCATAGCGCCCCGATGGTCAGATCGCTATAGCCCTGTGCCGACCAAGCCACCGCCGAGAAGGCATAATAAAAGCCATGCCCGCCCTGGATCAGGGCCGACGCCGCCAGCGCCAGTCCAAACGGTCCCGCCACCAAACGGCGCAGCACGGTGAAGTCAGCTTCGAGTGCCGGTGGGTGCGGCGCCCGTTCGCCGGCCGGCAGACGTGCCGCCGCCACGGCGATCGCAATCGCACCGAACACGATGCACGCCAGAATCGTCTCGCTGCCGCGCCAGTCAATCAGTGCACCGACGGCGAAATTGCTGACGATGAACATCACCGAGCCGATGGCCCGCACCGGACCAAACACGAACAGACCATCGCGGGCCTGGCGCAGCGCAAAGGCGTCGATCACCGGGATCTGTCCAAACAGAACCGCACCGGACAGGAACGACAGGATAACGAGCACCCAGGGCGAGTGTACCGGGTAGTGAGCAGCAAATACGAGGGTAGCGGCCAGGGCAAAAAGCAGAATCGGATCGCGATTGCGCCGGGCATTATCGGCCCAGCGCGCACCCAGCGGCGAGACCAGCGTCCGCCCAGCCAATCCGGCCGCAACGATCCAGCCAATCCATTCCGCACTCAGATCCCGCCCGTCCAGCCATTTGGGGAAATACGGCAGGAAGGCCCCCAGAGTGAGGTAGAACGCCCCGTAATAGGTGGCAAAACGGAATCCGGGCGATCTGAACATTGCAATCCTTTGATGCGCGAAGCCCATAACCCGTGCCGCTGTTCCTGCATAGGCATGATGCGCTTGGCGAACAGTGTTCACCGCGATAGGTTCGCCGCCAGATTGAAGCTTGGGAATGATCATTCATGGATGCGGACACCGCGACATTGGACTGTGCGGATGCCAGTATTCACGAGGCATCCATCCGCCCGCTTCGCGTGTTGGTCACCGGTTATCGCTCACACCCGCATGTTGGCGGTCAGGGTGTCTATATCCGTGAATTGTCACGCAGTTTGCGCGACCTTGGCCACACCGTCACCGTCGCATCCGGCCCGCCCTATCCGCAGCTCGATGACGGTATCGAACTGATCCAACTGCCCTCGCTCGATTTGTTTGCCGAAGAAAATGCCTTCATGGCCCTGCGCCTGCGGCACCTGTCGTCCTGGGCGGATATGTCGGAATGGCTGGCCCATAATAGCGGTGCATTCGGCGAGCTTTACGCCTTCTCCCGCAGGCTTGAACGCTTGCTGGCCCGCGAGGGTGACCGCTTCGACGTCGTGCACGACAATCAGACGCTGGCGACTCCTTTCCTGCGCATCAATCGCCGCCTGCCGGTGATCACCACCGTGCATCATCCCATCGCCATTGACCGTGATTACGCCCTCGCCGCTGGCGCCAAATGGTGGCAGCGCGCCCTGACGCGCCGCTGGTATCACTTCGTCAGCATGCAAGCGCGCACCGCGCGTAACCTGCCGCGCCTGCTCGCTGTTTCCCAAGCTGCCAGCGACAGCCACGCCGCCCATTACGGCATCAATACCGACCATGTCCGCGTCGCCTTCAACGGCATTGACCATGACATCTTCCTTCCCGATCCAGCGGCACAGGTCGAGACGGGACTGATCGTCACCACCGCCAGCGCCGACGCCCCGATCAAAGGGCTCGACGTACTGATCGACGCCCTCGCCCGTGTCGCGGCCGCGCGTCCGCTGGCCCGGCTGCACATCATCGGCACCCTGCGCGACGGTCCCGCCAAACAGGCCCTCGCCGCCCATGGGCTGAGCGGCCGCGTCACCACCAGCGCCAATCTGACCCGCGAAGCCATCGCCCAACTCTATCGCCGCGCCCACATCGTCGCCTGCCCGGCGCGCTTTGAAGGCTTCGGCTTTCCCGCTGCCGAGGCGATGGCCTGCGGCGCTGCGGTCGCCGCCAGTGATGGTGGCGCTTTGCCGGAAGTCGTTGGCGATGCAGGACTGATCTCGAAGGCTGGCGATGCGGCAAGCCTGGCGCAAGACCTTGCCCGCCTGCTCGACAGCCCCGACGAGGCGCGCCGTCTCGGTATCCGGGCCGCCGCCCGGGCGAAGACAGAATTCAACTGGTCGCGCCACGCCCTGGCCGCCTCACGGCTCTATACCGAAGCCCTCGCCGAGCGGAGCCCGAACGCCTGATGTTGACGATGCGGCTTGAAGAGATGACGCTGGAGCCTGGCATGCGCGTGCTCGACCTCGGCTGCGGACGTGGCCGGCATTTGCACGCGCTCTACTGGAACGAGATCCCGCTGGAGGTCGTCGGCGTCGATCTTTCGCATGGCGAGGTCAAGGCGGCGCTCGATGGCTTCTTCCAATTGCCTCCGCCCGACCCGCACTCGCCCCTGCGCAGCGCCGTACTCAGCGCCGGTGATGCCGCGCGCCTGCCCTTCGCCGACAATAGTTTCGACCGGGTCCTGTGTTCGGAAGTGCTCGAACACGTCCCCGATCCCGACGCCGTACTGGCCGAGATTGCCCGCATCCTGAAACCCGGCGGAATATTCGCCGCCTCGGTGCCACGCTATTGGCCCGAAGCGATCTGCTGGAAGCTCTCGACCGCCTATCACAATACGCCGGGCGGTCATGTCCGCATCTTCAGGACCAAGGCCTTGCGCGACCAGGTGCGCAAGCAGGGCTTTGCCGCCCTCAAACGTCATTGGGCCCATGGCCTTCACAGCCCCTATTGGTGGCTGCAATGTGCCTTGTGGGAGCGCCGTGAGCGCAGCGCCGCCGTGCGGCTCTACCGCAAATTTCTCGAATGGGATTTGATGCAGAAGCCGCTGCTCACCCAGGGCTTGGAATGGCTGCTGGCACCGGTGATGGGTAAATCGCTGGTGATGTATTTCCGGAAGGTCGGCTGAATGTCGCGACAGATCAACATCGCCGCCTGTGCCGACCATATCGAGCGGCTGCAGCGGCCCGACGGCTCCATCCCCTGGATCGAGGCCGGCATATGGGATGCGTGGAATCACGGTGAGAGCACGATGGCGCTGGCGATTGCCGGTCGCGATCATGCCGCACGCAAAGCGCTCGACGCCTTGTTCGAGCGCCAAGACGATGATGGTGGCTGGCGCGGGGATCTCGGCGCCTCGGTACCGCTTGACGATGCCAATCGCCGCCTCGTTCCTGGCACGCCTGAGACAGCGCGCGACACCAATTTCTCCGGCTATGCCGCCGTCACCCTGCTGCGCTCCATGCTGGCGCTCGACACGCCGGCGGACCTCTCACGCTATTGGCCACAATTGCGCCGGGCGATCGATTGGGTGCTGAGCCATCAGACGCGTCATGGCGATATTGTCTGGCGCGCGCCTGACGCACGCGAACAGATGGCCGCACTGGACTCGCTACGCGCCGGCAATGCCAGCCTCTACAAAGCGCTGGAATGCGCGATCCAAATCGCCCGCCGGCTCGGCCATGACGAGCGCGAATGGGTCGTCGCGCGCCAGCGGCTCGGTGCCGCACTGCGCGAGAATGACGCCCGCTTTGACCGCACCGGCATCGATCGCCGCCGCTACGCGATGGACTGGTATTACCCCGTCCTCGCTGGTGTTCTCCCCATCGAGACCGGCCGCGCCCGGCTCTATGCCCGCTGGACCGAGTTTGTTGAACCGGGTCTGGGTTGCCGCTGCGTCGCCGACGAGCCTTGGGTGACCGCAGCCGAGACCGCCGAGCTGGCGCTGGCCTGCATGGCGGTCGGCAAGACGGCCCAGGCCGAAGCTTTGCTCGCCGACCTCGCGCCGCTGGCGGCCAAAGACGGCGGTTACTGGATGGGTTGGCAGTTCGAGGAAGGGGTCATCTGGCCCTATGAACGCCCGTCCTGGACGGCCGGCGCCTTGGTGTTGGCAGCCGACGCTGTTCAGGGTTTGAGCAAGGGCTCGACGCTATTGATCCGAAACGCCGTGCCCGAATACCCGCTCAAGCGCGGCGGCGCAGGACTTCCAGCGTTCCGACGCGATTGACGCTGTCGAACAGGCCGGATGCAACGGCCAGCTTCCAGATCTCATAGGGCGGACGGCCGCCGTCGGCGGGGTCCGGAAAAACGTCATGGATCGCCAAAATACCGCCGGACACCAGCCGGCCGGTCCAGCCCTGATAATCGGCCAGAGCGGCCTCCATCGAATGTCCGCCATCGATAAAGACCATGCCGAGCGGCGTCGCCCAATGCGCCGCAACAATCGCCGAGCGCCCGACGACCGGGATCACGCAATCCTCCAGCCCGGCCCGAAACAGGGTGTCGCGCAGGGCTGGCAGGGTTTCGACCGCGCCGAGCTCGGCATTGTATAATTCGGGGTCGTGATACTCTTCGCCGGCTTGGTGTTCTTCCGAGCCTCGATGATGGTCGAGAGTGTAGAGGACACTGCCGGCGGCCCGCGCTGCGGGGCCGAGATAGAGCGCGGACTTGCCGCAATAAGAGCCAATTTCCAGCACCGGTCCGAGACGACCGGCTTCGCGAGCCAGCGCGGCAAGCGCCTCCCCCTCGAGCGGGTCGAGGAAGCCTTTGACAGTCGCCGGATCAAGCATCAGGAAAAGGGTTGCGTGTCACGAATTTCGCGCCGCAGCCGTGCCAGTTCGTCGGCGCGATCCCGAAGGCTTTCGGACAGAAAGGCGAGCTGGTCGCGCTCGGTATTGATCTGCAGCACTTGTGCGTCTGACAGCCGCGTGGAGACAAGCACAACCGTTGCATCAAAAGTCGCAACGGCTTCGCGCGTCAAGGCGATTGCGGTTTCAACCTCGGCGAGGTCGCGGGTCAACGTCGAGCGGGTAAATCCGGCAGGCTGGATAATAATGGCGCGTGCGGCCTGGTCCAACTGGCGCGCCTGTGCACCCGCGAGTGCGACATCCGTGAGCAGGAGCTCATTCGCGTCATTCACCTGCAGAGTCAGGAGCTGCCGGTATTGAACATAGGCTTGGCCGGGTTGGTCGGGCGCGACAGATTCAGTGGCAGCAGGCTGTCCCGTCAGGCGATCCATCCAGCCGCGCGCGGTTTCCATCGCTCCGGCGGGACTGACCCAGGCATTCTCGCGATAGCTTGTCTGGAGGGTCTGAGCAGCATCGAGCAGGTTGGCCTGAGCCGGACTAACGCGCAGGTCTGCGTCGGAAACACCTGATCCCACAAGTGAAATAGGGTCGCTGGCACACGCAGTGATCAAACCGCAGGCGCAGATCGCCGCAAGAACACCTTGGTATCCACGCATCAACTGATAATTCCCAACACGAAGCCAGCCCCAATGGATGAGAAGATATAGCGAGTAGGCACAATAAGCTATGCAATATTATATTGATGCTGCGCTAACGACAGATGGATGCGATGGACACCGCTTACTCACGCCGCCTGCTCTACCCGCCAATCCGGCCCAGTCGCGCCTCGCGGCTGGCGGTCGGCGACGGGCATGAGCTTTATCTCGAAGAATGTGGCCGGCCCGACGGACTGCCGGTCATCGCCCTGCATGGCGGGCCCGGTGGTGGCATCTCCCCGGCCCTGCGGCGTTTTTTCGATCCGGCCCGATATCGCATCATCCTGTTTGACCAGCGCGGTTGCGGCCGATCAACCCCACACGGCGCGCTCAATGCGAATACCACAGCTGACCTCGTTGCCGATATCGAACGCATCCGCGCCGCGCTCGGCGTCGATAAATGGGTCGTGTTCGGTGGCTCTTGGGGCGCCACGCTCGCCCTCGCCTATGCCCGCGAACATGCCGCGCAATGCCTGGGACTGATCCTGCGCGGGGTATTTACCTGCCGCCAGGTCGAGCTCGACTGGTTCTACCGCCACGGCGCCAACATGCTGTTCCCCGACATGTGGGAGCGGCTGATCGGTCCGTTGAGCGAGGCGGAACGGGGCGATGTCGTCAAAGCCTATTATGAGCGCCTGCTGGAGCCAGACGTCGTGCGGCGGCGCCCCGACGCCCTCGCTTGGGCACGTTGGGAAAGCGCGCTGATCAGTTTGGGCGGCGAGCCCGCTTCACAGCTGGCCGATCCGTTGCGCGCCGATGCTCTCGCCCGGATGGAAACGCACTACTTCTTCCACAAAGGGTTTTTCGAACATGACGGCGCCCTGCTCGACAGCGTGCCGCAGTTCAAACATCTGCCAGGCATTATCGTCCAGGGCCGCTATGACGTGGTGACGCCGCCCCAGACAGCTTGGAGCCTCGCCCGCGAATGGCCGCGAGCAAGGCTCCGCATGATCCCCGATGCCGGGCATGCAGCCGGCGAGCCGGGCATTGTCGACGGGCTGGTCCGCGCAACCGACAGCTTCGCCGACCAGTTCAGCTAGCCGCCAAGCAGCATCTGCGTCAGACCCCATCCGAACTTGTCGTCCAGGCCAAGCACAAGGATCAGCGTCAAGGCAATCGGTGCGAGGAAACGCATCGAGAATCGGAAGAAGCCGAACAGCAGCGGCGAGGCATGCGAGAGTTGCGACTTGGCAATGTCGCGCCTGACCACCCAACCCATGAAGACCGCGATCAACAGACCAGCGAGCGGCAGGGCCAGACTGCCTGAAATGAAGTCGAGGAAATCAAAGAACGACATCGAGAACACGACGCCGACACCGACCAGCCAGATGAAACCACCGAACACCCAGGTGATGGTGTTGCGGCCGAGGCTGGAATTCTCCTCAGCCCAGGCGACGACGGCCTGCAGCAGTGAGATCGATGAAGTTAGCGCCGCGATCAGCGCCAGGGTGAAGAATGCCGCTCCGACAATATTGCCGCCAGGCATCGCCGCGAAGGCCGAGGGCAAAGCCTGGAAAAACAGGGCCGGGCCGGCATTCGGTTCCAGTGCCGTAAACGCAAACACGAAGGGGAAGATCGCCAGGCCCGCGATCAGCGCCACTGCCGTATCGGCAAAGGCGATAATCCCGGCCGACTGGCCAATATTGGCATTTTTGTCGAGATAGGAGCCATAGGTGATCATGATCCCCGAACCCAGCCCGATCGAGAAGAATGCTTGGCCAACGGCGGCCAAGAAGGTTGAGGGGCGCACTTCGCTGAGATCAACCGCGAACAAATAGCTCAAGGCCGCGCCGGCATCGCCAGTGACCATCGCATAGACCACCATGCCGAGCAGCATGATAAAGAAGAGCGGCATCAGCACGGACGACGCTTTTTCGATACCGCCCGTAATCCCACGCGAGACGACGAAAATCGTCATGAAGCTGAACAGGGAATGCCAAAACAGCACGGCATAGGGATCGGCGGTAAAGGCTTCAAATGCCGCCGCCACTGCGCCCGGCGCCTGCCCGGTCAGTTCGCCACCGAACATTTTGAAAATATAGGATGTCACCCAGCCGGCGACGACGGAATAGAAACACAGAACGAGAATGCCGCCGATCATCCCGATCCAGCCGAGCATGGTCCAAAATTGCGGTGAGCCATTATCGGCCGTCAATTTCTCGACCGAGCCAACCGCCGATCCCTGTCCGTAACGGCCGACCGAGAGTTCTGCCATCAAAACCGGAAAACCGATCAACAGGACGCAGACGACATAAATCAGCACAAACGCAGCGCCACCATTCTCGCCAGCTGTGTAAGGAAAGCGCCAGAAATTTCCCAGCCCGACTGAAGACCCGATCGCCGCCATCAGAAATCCGAAGCGTGACGACCAATGCGCATGAGCACTTGATGGCGCGATTGCCATGAAACCCCCTACCGCTCACGGCTGATTCAGCTGGAGCTATTGTTTCGACTGCAACAGATTTCCTCCAAGCTTTCAGGTCGGTCAAGTGACAGAATCGCACGACGGCCTGTTCTCAAACAGCAAGAAGCCCCGCCTGCTTTTTGCGCAGGCAGGGCTTCTCATTGTCAGGCTATGGCCCGTATTGCCGGACGTATCAGCCGAGGCCGACCAAAGCGCCAATCCGGCCGTCATTGAAGCGGTCATCCAGACCGACCACCAGGATGCTCCCGATCGCCAGCGGTACGAAATAGCGCACCGCGAAGTGGAAGAAGGCAAACAGCCCCGGCGAAGCCTGGTGCAATTCGCTGCGCATCAGTGATTTCGGGATCACCCAGCCAGCGAAAACCGCGACCAGGAAACCACCAAGCGGAAGCAGGATCTGGCCGGAGAGCACGTCGATGAAACCGCCGGCGAAGGCCTCCGAATAAACCGCGCCCGCGCCAATCAGGAAGGCAAAAGTGCCCAACAGCCAAGCCGTCATCGAGCGTCCGAAGCTCGCATTTTCCTCGACGAAAGCGACGGTTGCCTCCAGCAGGGAGATCGACGAGGTCAGCGCAGCAATGAAGGCCAGGGCGAAGAAAGCACCGCCGATGAGATTGCCGGCAGGCATGGTGGAGAAAACCTGCGGAAGCGCTGTGAAAATCAGACCAAGCCCCGCAGCTGGGTCCATCCCGACCATGAAAACGATCGGGAAGATCATCAGGCCGGCGATCAGCGCCACCATTGTATCGGCCGAGACAATCAGGACGGCCGAAGAGCCAATGTTTGAATCCCGCGGCAGATAGGAGCCGTAGGTGATCATGATCGCCGAGGCGACGCTGACGGAGAAGAAGGCCTGACCGAGCGCGGCAATGAAGGTTTGCCCGGTTACGGCGGTGAAATCAGGTGCAAACAGATAGCTGATTGCCTGTCCGGCGGCGCCATTCATCATCGAATAAACGGTCAGACCGATCAGCACGACGAAGAAGAGTGGCATCAGGATCGTGGCGACACGTTCAATGCCGCCCTTCAGGCCACGCGACACGATCAGGACGGTGAGCACCATGAATGCGAAGTGCCAGAACATCTTGATGCCATCGGTCTGGTAAAACATCGTGGCGCCATCAGGCTGGGCAAATCCACCGGCGAAACCGGCAAGCGAGAAGGCCATCACCTGACCCGCGATGACGCTATAGGTCGTCAGGACCAGGAAACCGGCCGCCGTACAGACCCAGCCGACAACCGACCACTTGCCGGATTTGCCGGCTTCGATCGCCATTTTGCGGGTCGAGGTAATCGCTGATTGCTGGGCATGGCGACCAATCGCCAGCTCGGCCATCAGAACGGGCAGAGCAAACAGCAGCACACAGCCGATATAGATCAACACGAAGGCCGAGCCACCATTCTGGCCCGTCATGAACGGGAAACGCCAGAGATTGCCAAGGCCCACGGCCGAGCCGACCGCCGCCATGATGAATGCAAAACGCGATGACCAATGGGCGTGCGTGCTCGCGAGCGCTGCTGCCATGAAACTCTCCCCTCAAGTCCGGCGATCTGCGCGCCTGAACAATTATTTACTGGTGCATACCCTTCCCCAACCCCAGAGCGGGGTCAAGCACAACAGGTCGGTCGGGCAGTCCGGCATGTCAGTCCGGTGCAGGGACGATCAGCCGAACAGGCCAACTCCGCGCGGAGGCTCGGCATTGCGGTGAATATGGGCGCCGAGGATCAGGCCGAAGCCCGCCAAAACCGCCATCATCACCGTGCCGCCATAGGATATCATCGGCAAGGGCACCCCGACCACAGGCAAGGTCCCCATCACCATGCCGACATTGATGATCACATACAGGCCGAACGTCGTCGCAACCCCCATCGTCGTCAGCCGCAAGAACGTCGATTTGCAACTCGTCGCAATGGCCACGGTATTGGCCAGAATCAAAGCGTACACGGTCAGGATCACCAGGCCGCCGACAAAACCGAATTCCTCACCGAGGATGGTGAAAATGAAATCGGTCTGCTTTTCCGGCAGATAATCGAGCTGAGACTGGGTCCCCTCCATGAAGCCCTTGCCGGTGAAGCCACCGGAGCCAAGGGCAATTTTCGACTGCAGGATCTGGTAACCGGCTCCCAGCGGATCGGAATCCGGGCTGAACATCGTCATGATGCGCTCGCGCTGATAATCCGCGAGGCCATAGCTGAAGAAGGCGCCGCCAGCGATGACGCAGGCCATAATGGCCGGCACGATCACCTTCCAGCTCAGCCCGGCCAGAAACACCACCGCGCCGCCAGTCGCCACCAGCAACAGGGTCGTGCCCAGATCAGGCTGTTTCAGGATGAGCAGCGCCGGAATACCGATCAGCGCGGCGGGAATCAGCAGCCCCCCCAGACGCGAGACGCGTTCGGTCGGCAGGTCGTGATAGAAACGCGCCAGCGCAAAAACCAGTGCGATTTTCATGAGCTCGGAGGGTTGCAGCCGGATCGGCCCGAGGTCCAGCCAGCGTTGCGAACCATTGACGGTCGCGCCAAACAATTCCGAACCGATCAACAGGATCAACGCCACGACATAGATCGGATAGGCAACGCCCATCCAGAAGCGCGGCGGAAACATCGCGATCACCAGCATGGCAACAAAGCCGACTGCAAACCGCATCGCATGGCGCGCCGCCCAAGGCTCCCAGGACCCGCCGCCGACAGAATACAACATCCCAACGCCGGCCGCGCCCAGCAGGACCAGGAGCAGGACCAGGGTCCAGTTGAGCTCCATCATCTTGCCCGGCAGGTCGCGTGGGACGCTTTCCCGGAAAACAGCCATCAGATACCTCTCCGCACGCCCGGTCCAAGATCGGCAAATACGCCGGGTCTGCTCGACGGATCACGCGCCACAACGCGGCGCAGGATATCGCGGGCCGGCCGCGTCGCGGCGCTGGAACCGCCGCCATGCTCGACCACAACGACGACAGCGTATTTCGGTGCATCGGCCGGTGCGTAACACATGAACAATCCGTGGTCGCGCAACCGCCAAGGCAGGTCGAGCTGACTGCGAACCCCGGAATCGCGCTCCGCAGTGGTGATGGAATAGACCTGTGCGGTGCCGGTCTTGCCGGCCATTTCGATGCCATCAATTCCAAGACCACCGAGTGAATAAGACGTACCGCCGGGCTCTTGCGCGGCGGCGCGCAAAGCGTCGCGCACGCGCACGAAAGCATCATCGCGCAAGCCCATATGCGGAGCCGGTGGCGCCATCGCATTGCGATACAGGGTCGGTTCAACCGCCCGCCCGGAGGCCACCCGCGCTGTCATCACCGCCACTTGCAGCGGCGAGGTCAGCATCGCGCCCTGGCCAATCCCGGTATTGAAGGTATCGCCGGTCGACCACCCCTCATTGCGTTGCGCCCGCTTCCAAGCCGGATCTGGCATGATGCCACGGGCTACGCCGGCGATGCCGATATCGAATTGCTGGCCAATGCCAAAGCGCTGCCCCATCGCGTGCAATCGCTCGATCCCGAGCCGCTGCGCAGTTTCATAAAAGAAGATATCGCAGGACGTTTTCAGCGCCGTCCGCAAGTTGACCGTGCCATGGCCCTGCCGGCGCCAGCAATGGAATTCGCGATTACCCAAGCGTACCGAGCCGGTGCAATGCACGGTCTCGTTCGGCCGGAAGACATTGTGTTCGATCGCCGCTGCCGCCGAAACCGCTTTGAAGGTCGAGCCCGGCGGATAGGTGCCCTGGATCGACTTCTGGAATAGCGGCCGGTGATCATTTTCGCGCAGGCCGGCGAAGTCCCGGCTGGAAATTCCGCCGACGAATAGATTGGGGTCGAAGCTCGGTGCCGAGACCAGTGCGATCAACTCACCACTATTGACGTCGATCACCACCGCCGACGCGCTGTCCTGGCCCAGACGTTCATAGGCGTATTGCTGGATATCGGCATCCAGCGTCATGACGACATCCTGCCCCTGCTGCGGCGCCACGGATTGTTCCGGCAATTCCCGGATGACCCGGCCGACCGCATTGACCTCGATCTTCAGGGCTCCCGCCGCACCGCGTAAATCCCGCTCGCGAGCGATCTCGACGCCAGTCTTGCCAACCCGGAAACCGGGATGGCGCAATAGCCGCTCGACTTCGCGCGTCTCGCCGGCGAGATCGTCATCATTGGGCGATTGCACATAGCCCACGACATGCGCGAACGCCGCCGCATAGGGATAGGCACGCACTTCGCCGACATCCGGCGCCATGCCAGCCAGCTCGGGCGCGTTCAGATTAATCGCTGAAAAAGTCTGCCAGTCGAGATCTTCCGCAACCGTGATGGCGTTAAATCTCTGGCCGGTTCTGGCCGCGCGCAAAACGCGCTCGCGCTCATAATCGCTCAACGGCATGAACTTCGAGAGCCGGTCCAGCGCCGCCGCGACATCACCGGCTTCTTCCGGCACGATCAGGACGCGAAAACTGTCGCGATTTTCTGCCAGCAGAGCCCCGAAACGGTCAAGGATGCGGCCACGCGAGGGCGGAACCAGACGGAAATTGAACTGGTTGTCCTCGGAGAGCAGCCGATAGCGCTCACCCTCCAGCACCTGCAGCGAATACAGCCGTGCGCTCAGCCCGGTAAAGGCCAGCGCTCCGCCACCGGCCATCAGCAAGGTCCGGCGGGTGAACTTGATATCCTGTTCCTGGCGATCAGCGCGCATCGTGTCTCGCGATCATCCCCCGATAAAGCCGGTTCGGCTGCTGCGGCGCCCCCGCAGCGAAAGGTAAGCGATCAGAGGGAACATCAGCATTGTCGCTGTCGCCTCAATGATCAAGGGGCGCAGATCGGCCCACTCGTCCAATGACCAGCTGCCCATCAGATAGGCAATGGCATGGGCCAGCAACAACGTGCCGGCAAATCGCGCCAGAATTGGGGGCAGATCGCGCGGCATGCCGTCTTCACCGCGGAAACGGAAGGCCGCGATGGCCACCAGGTAGGACAGCGCCCACACGCCCATCGGCGCGCCGGTCAGCAGGTCCTGGCAAAGCCCGATCGCGAAAACGATGATGGGCGGCATGAAATGCGGCCGCAAGCCAGCCCACAGGAAGATGGCGATCAGAGTCCAGGTTGGCATGATATTGACGCCGTCGATCAATTGTGTCGGCGCTGCTTGCACCACCAGTGCCGCGAACACCGACAGCGCACACGCGGCAGCAGCCCAATGGGAGGTTTTACGCTCGCTTGGTTTTCTCATTGATCACCCCCTGCCGGTGTCGGTTCGGCGGCGGTAGCGTCAACCGGGATGGCCTGTTCGGCCTCCGGCACGTCCGGCTCATCGACCGGCACCTCAACGCGTTGGTAGGGCCAGACCCAGACAAAATCGACCGGCGCCTGGTCGGAGTAGAGCTGGACGCGCCATGTGCCATCACGCGCTTCCACTGCTTCGCCAACCGGCAGGCCGCGCGGCAGGATGCCATCATCGCCCGAACTGACAATGCGGTCGCCGGGCTGGATATCGGCGTCGCGGCCGACATATTCCAAACGCGGAAAGGCTGAATTATCGCCGATCAGAATGGCGCGCGCATTGGAGCGGTCGGCCATCACCGGGATCCGGCTGTTGAGGTCGGTCAGAAGCAGAATGCGCGCCGAACGGCGGCCGGTCTCAAACACGCGTCCGACGAGCCCGTAAAGATTGATCACTGGATAGCCGTCATCGATTCCCGCATCGCGGCCCCGGCCGATCAGGCGCGCGCGCACGAAGGGGCCCTCAGGGTCAGCGACGGTCCAGGCGCCAATCCGGTCGCGGGTCGCGGGCGTGTCGATATCGAGCGCGGCTTCGTAAACTTCGATGCGGTCGCGCTGGCGATAGGCCAGGTCTTCCCAATAGCGGGCCTCGATCAATTGCTGTCGCAGGCTCGCATTCTCTTCGGCCAGCTCGCCCTGCTGCCGGAAATAGGGGCCAATATTCTTGAGCCAGCGGACCGGTTGCGCGGCGAGTTCCAGAACGGGTGCAGCGATATCGGTGAAGCCGGACCGGAAGTCGGACAGGGCGATCGAGCGCGAATCTGGACGATCAAACGCGATCAGGGCGCCTGAAAGGACAAGCAGGGCGATAAATAGTGTCCGTGAAAACCGAACCCCACCCTCACCTTCATGCCGTCCTGAACGACGAGAAGCCACGACTCACTCCTGCCCCTGCATGCACCGGCAGATTAGACCGCTTCAGACAGAATGGGGCGCCAAAGCTTAAGATCTTCAACCGCCTTGCCACAGCCCAGCACGACGCAAGACAATGGGTCATCGGCGAGACAGACCGGCAGGCCGGTGCGTTCACGAAGCTCGGTGTCGAGATTGCGCAGCAGTGCGCCGCCGCCCGTGAGGACAATGCCCTTGTCGACGATATCGGCTGCCAGCTCCGGCGGGGTCGCTTCCAGTGCCTGCTTGACCGCTTCGACGATCTGCTCGACCGGCTCGGAGAGCGCATCGGCAATCATCGCCTCGGTGATGGAAATCTCGCGTGGCACGCCATTCATCAGGTCGCGGCCCTTGATATCCAACGTCAGGCCTTCGCCCTTGATCGGCGGCATGGCCGAGCCGATTTCCTTCTTGATCCGCTCAGCGCTGGTTTCGCCGATCAGAAGGTTTGCCGAGCGGCGGATGTAATTGATGATGGCTTCGTCCATCTTGTCGCCGCCAACGCGCACTGAGCGCGAATAGACAATACCCGACAGGGACATCACGGCGACTTCCGTCGTGCCGCCACCGATATCGACAATCATCGAGCCGGTCGGCTCGTCAATCGGCAGGCCGGCACCGACAGCGGCGGCCATCGGCTCATCGATCAGATAGACTTTGCGGGCACCGGCACCGAGGGCAGATTCATGGATCGCGCGACGTTCGACGGCGGTGGCGCCCGAGGGCACGCAGATCACGACCTGCGGGCTGACCATGGCGCGGCGGTTGTGCACTTTCTGGATGAAGTGCTTGATCATTTCCTCGGCGACTTCGAAGTCGGCGATGACACCATCGCGCATCGGCCGGATGGCCTCGACATTGCCGGGCGTCTTGCCCAGCATCAACTTGGCTTCCGCCCCGACCGCCTGGACGTATTTGCGTCCTTTCTCGATCTTGTAGGCGACCACGGACGGCTCATTGAGCACCACGCCGCGTCCCTTGACGTAGACGAGCGTGTTGGCGGTGCCAAGATCGATGGCGATATCTGCAGAAAGTAAGCCGAAAAGATAGTTGAACATAGAGCGCGCTGATTTCGAGGGGTGTGGCGGCAATGCCGCGGGAAAGCTTTTTTTGTTGTGCGATGCTCCGCGCCATATTGCAAGGGGCGCGCTAGTGCAAACGCATACTATCCAAGTCGATTCACTGGGGCTCTCCATCATCTTTCGCCGGTGGAGCCACCCCATCAACCGGACGATTGCGCCGCAACCAGCGTCGGGCCACCAGCATCATGCCGATCCAGCCCGCCAGGGCAACCGCCAGCACGAGGCCCGTCAGCAATTGCCCCTCGCTCATCATCGCGCGAATGCTCTGGCCAGCCAGGGCCACGACCAGCAGTTTCGGTGCTGTGCCCAGCAAGGTGCCGAGACCGAAAGCCCAATAGGGCGTGCGCGCGACGCCAAAGCCCATATTGACGACGATGAAGGGCCCGGACGGCACCCAGCGCACAATCATGCTCGCCAACAGCCCGTTACGGCCGATGAAGTCGGATATCCGGTTGGCCCAATCGCCTCCGAAGCGGTCGAGCAATCCAGCGCCAAACCAGCGTCCGAGATAATAATTGACCGTCGCGGCCGCCATGGTGGCGATCCAAGCGTAGATAAAGCCGGTCTGGGGTCCGAATGCGACGATCGCTGCCGCCATCAGCCCAAATTGCGGCACGCCGAGAAATGACAGGGCAATAAAGACGACGATGGTTAGCGGCAGCGCATACCAGCGGCTCGCGGCGGAATCGAACCAGTCGCCGATAGCGCTCGGACCGATATCGAGCACGAAACGCCCGATCACGAACACAGCCGCGACCACCACAAACAGGGCAATCGACACGCCGATGGCGCGCGCGGCCCGCGCATCGAGGCGCAACATGAATTGAATCAGAGCGTTCATTCTCTCCGGCACCCAATGGCAATAGCCGAGCTAACTAAACGCGGATCCACGCGCCTGCAACGCAGATCATCCGTCACCCTGACCTGGTTCGTCCAACTTTTCGCCGGCGGCGATCGCCGTCAGCTTGGCGCGCTGCAGCGCCAGAATGCTCAGCTGTTCGTCCAGGAGTTTGAGAATTTCGCGCGCCTCCTGCTGATCAACCACGCCAGGCGAGCGCTCGGTCTCGCCCAGGGAATCCATCAGGGCCGCGATATTGCGCGCATTGCCCCGGCTGGCATCGCCGGCCAGCGACAGCCAATTGGCGTCGGCAGCCTTGTCGACCGGTACGAACAAGCCGCCGGCCAGCGCCGCGAGATGCTGAGCTGCCGCCGTCGCGCCGGATTCTGTCAACCGCGCGATACGGGCATACGAGATTTCATTGCTGGAATCAGGGTCAGCGAGGGCATAAACGCGCGTCCGGCTGAGATCGAGCAGGCTCATCACTTCCGGGATGCCCCCAACTTCCTCGAATACGCGTGCCACGACTTCTTTTGGTTCGCCGTAGCGGCGCTCCTTGACCGGATTGAATGCCATTTGTGTCCCCAGAATTGATAATGGATCCCTGTGACCGACAGAGATGAACAGCTTTATGGGCTATTTCGTGGCACGGCCCAAACGCGACCGCAATTCAGCACCGGCGGCCTCGATCGGCAAAGCGCGATCTTCAGCCCGTTCAGCCTCGAGCCCCTCGCCCGATTCATAGCGCTCGACCCATTTGCGCGCGAAACGGCCGGACTCGATATCCTCCATCGCGCCGTCGAACACTTTGAGCAATTCGGGGCCGGCGATGGCGTCCTCAATCTGCCGTGCGCCAAATTCAGCCGTATCGGAAATTGCCGCATACATGCCGGCAATGCCGCGTTGTTGGATCAGGTCGGCGAGATATTTCAGCTCGTGGACGCAATCGATATAAGCCATGCGTGGACTGACCCCGGCAGCCGTCAGACGGGTGAAGCTCGCCTTCGCCAGCGCCACCATGCCACCGACCAGCACGACCTGTTCGCCGAACAGGTCCGAGACGGTTTCCTCGCGAAATGAGGTCGGGAAGATACCGACATTGCCCGAACCAATCGCGGCGAGATAGGCCAGTGCCACGGCGCGCGCCTCGCCGCTGGCATCCTGTTGCACCGCCCAGAAACCGATCAGCCCCCCACCCTTGAGAAACTCCTCACGCACCGCCCCGCCCGGCCCCTTGGCCGCTGCCAGGATGATGTCGGCATCGGCAGGCGCGTCGATCAGCCCGTAATGCACCGAAAAGCCGTGGCAGACGATCAACGCCTGGCCCTGTTTGCGATGTGGCAGGATTTCTGCGGTCCAGATCTGGCGATGTGCCTCATCGGCCGCGAGGAGGGATATCGCATCGGCCCAGCCGGCGGCCTCAGCCACGCTGACAACCTGAAACCCGTCCGCCTCGGCCTTGGCGCGCGACGCGGAGCCAACACGCAGCGCGATCCGGATCTCACTCACACCGCTATCGCGCAGGCAAAGCGCGTGCGAGCGCCCATGATTGCCATAGCCGATAATCGCGATGCGCCGGCCCGTCACGGGACCGAGATCAATGTCGCGCGTGTAGAGCGGCTCAGTTGTCTCCGTCGGCATTGGCAGAATCATCCTCGGCTGGTGTCGGTTGATAGGACGCATCCTCATTGCCCAAGTCCAGCACGCCGCGCCATTCGCCCGCAGCATTGCGGTGCCAGACCGTGACATAGCGACCGCGACCGCCCGCAATGGAATCGGGATTGCCGTCGCCATGCAGCGACCACTCACCCCAAGTGACGCCAAAATCACCCGCCTCGGAAGCAAAGCCCTCGACCGGGTACCAGTGCAGCAACAGCCCGTCGGGGAAATTATCGAAGGCAGCGCGGATTGCCGCCTCGCCGCGAACCGGTTCGCCGCTGGCGCGGACCATCCGGCCCTCAACCGTGTCCATATAGGTGCCAAACGCGTCCTGCACGCCGTGCTCTGCCGCCATGGCGGCAAAATCGCGATCGGCCTGCATGATCTGCTCGACCGCAGCTTCGCGGCCGGGCCCGCTGGTTGTCCCATTGCTTGGCGTGCAAGCCGACAGCATCAGTGCGGCGCCGGTGGCTGCCAGTCCCAATTTCAATGCCATCCCCATCATGCCCTCCCAAGCACGAAGGCCCACCGGGCCCCAAAGCGACACTGGCAATGCATACGCTTCGGGGCGGCGTCTGGCGAGACAAGGCCACGTGATCGGTTCGGGGGATATCTTCGGGTGGATCGATTCTGACGCATCAGGAGGCCGCCACCTCAACCCTCCAGGATCGCCGCCAACTCGTGACGCGCCACATTGGCATCGAGCGCGTGAATGCGCGACCAGTCCGGATTCTGGTTGCGCAACCAGGTCAGTTGCCGCTTGGCGTAGCGCCGCGAATCCCGCTGCGCCAGTGAGGTGGCGTCATCCAGGCTGAGTTCGCCGCGCAAATGCGCCATCAGCGGCGGCACGCCCAGCGCCTTGCTGGCCGGCAGCAGCGGGTCCAGCCCGCGCCCGGCAAAGACTCGCACTTCATCCAGAGCGCCAGCCTCGAGCATCAATTCAAACCGCTGGTTGATCCGGTCATACAGCGCCTGGCGGTCCGGTTCGATGGCAATGCCGTGCCATTCGGCCTCACCCAGCAATGGGCGTGTCTCGGCTTGGAAAGTGGTCAGCGCTTCGCCCGTCGCATAGCCCACTTCAACGATCCGGCTCAGGCGTTGAAGATCGGCCGGTTTAACGCGCGCCGCTGCGACCGGATCGAGCCGCTCGGCCACTTCGCGCAGACCGTCCGGCCCGGAGGCCGCGAGCAGCGCGGCGACGCGTTGACGCGATTGCGGATCGATCTCCGGCACCGGCGCCAGCCCTTTGGTCAAAGCGAGAAAATAGAGGCCGGTTCCGCCAACCAGCACCGGCGTGTGGCCACGCGCGCGAATATCGGCGATCAGGCCCAGCGCCGCCTCGGCCCAATGCCCGACCGACCAGCGCTCACTGGGGTCGACTGTGCCGAAAAAATGATGCGGCACGCGTGCGAAATCGTCTTCGCCGGGCTGCGCCGTGATCAGTGGCAGACCGGCATAGATCTGCATCGAATCGGCATTGATGATCTCGCCGTCCAGCGCCTCGGCCGCAGCCAGGGCGAGCGCGGTCTTGCCTGCCGCCGTTGGCCCGGCAATCAGCAGGCAGCGCGTCACGGCCGGATGGATTGCAGCACGTATTGGCCGCCGCGATTGAGCTGGAAGCGAACCGGACCCGTCGGGATACCGGCCACGATACGGCGGATATCCTCAATGGTTTCGACCCGGGTAAACTCGACTTCCTCGATCACATCGCCCGGGCGCACCTTGCCCGAGGCATCGCTATTGGCCGCAACTTCGGTGACCAGAACGCCGGTGGCGTCGGGATTCACCCGGAAGCGCCGGCGCGAGGCGGTGTCCAGCACGGCAAGCGTCATGCCGCGAACCGCATTGGTCGGCCCCTGATTGGGTGTGATGACCGTCGCATTTGCGCCAGCCGGAGCCGCTGCCGTCGCGGCTTCCGCCAGTTCGCCGACGGTGACGCGCAGTGTCATCGGCCGGTCCTCGCGGATAATGCCGATCGAGGCGCTGGCGCCGATTTCGGTCTCGGCAACCAGGCGCGGAAAACTGCGGCTATCGCGGACGCGCCGGCCATTGAAGCTGACCACCAGATCGCCCGTGCGCAAATCAGCCGCTGCCGCCGGGCCGCCCGGCTCAACGCGGGAGATGATCGCGCCATAGGGCGAATCGAGCTCGAAGCTCTCCGCCAGCTCCGGGGTCACGGGTTGAACGCTGACACCAAGCCAGCCACGGCGGGTCTCGCCGAACTCGATCAGCTGTGCCACGACACGCGTCGCGATATTGGATGGAATCGACAGGGAAATCCCGACGCTGGCGCCGGTTGGCGACAGGATCAGCGTGTTCACACCGATGACATCGCCATCCATGTTGAACAAAGGTCCACCGGAATTGCCGGTATTGATGGCCACATCGGTCTGGATGTAATCGTCGTAACGCCCGCCCGCCTCACGCCCACGCGCCGAGACAACACCGGCGGTCAATGTGCCGCCGAGGCCGAAGGGATTACCGATCGCGATCACCCAATCACCGACCCTTGCGACATCGCTATCGCCGAAATTGACGTGCGGCAGGCTCTCATGGACGCCGGTCATGCGCAGGACAGCCAGATCGGTCAGCGTGTCGATGCCGATAATCTCGGCCGGGAAGACACGGCCGTCGGGCAGGGAAACCTCGACCTCGTCGGCCCCGTCGATGACGTGATTATTGGTGACGACCAGACCGGTCGCATCAATGATGAAGCCCGAGCCGAGTGAATTGGCGATCCGCGGCGCATCTCCGAAAATATCGTTGAAGCGTTCCAGCGGCGAGCCTTCGGGAAATTCCGGCAGGCCGTCGCCGGCGTCGAGCCGCTGCGCCGCCGCGATATTGACCACCGCGGGCGAGAGCCCTTCGGCCAGATCGGCAAATCCGCTCGAGCCCGGCTGCGCCAGAGCGACCGAAGGCAGGACAAACAGGAATACGAGGGCAAACAGGCGACGCATGAACTCAGCCGATCCGAAAAAGCAAAACCAGTCTTGACGCATAGAGTGATAGCGCCTTGCGGGGCGGTGCTGCAACCGCTGTGACGCGTTTGTCATCGCCATGACCGAGCCGTCATGCGCCCGCTAGAGCCGCAAAAAGGCGACAAGCGCAACCCCGGATACCAAAGCGACCAGCCCCGCAATGCGCAGCTGGTCGCCCGGCATATCCATAATCTGGATCAGAAACCGCTTCATCGCGTCGGGTGCCAAGGCATAGGCGGCCCCCTCAAGCGCCAGCGCGACGCCCAGTCCGACAAGCAGCGTCGTCAACACAATTAGTTACGACCCGTCTCGCTCCGGAAATAGTCGAAGAACTCCGAGTCTGGCGCCACGATGATTGGCGTACCTTCGCCGATCGCTTCCTGATAGGCGATCATCGAGCGATAGAAGGCGAAGAATTCAGGGTCACGGCCATAGGCTGCCGCGTAGATGGCGTTGCGCTGGGCATCGCCCTCACCCTTGATCCGTTCCGAATCTGCGCGCGCCTGGGCCCGGATAATCAGGCCCTGACGATCGGCATCGGCCTGGATTTCCTGGGCTTCCTGGGCACCAACAGCGCGGATTTGTGCGGCGCGTTGTTCACGCTCCGAACGCATGCGCTGGAAGACCCGTTCGGCGATCTGCTGTGGCAGATCGGCGCGAAGGATGCGGACATCGATCACTTCGATTCCGAGATCCTGCCGCGCCACTTGCGATTCAACCGCTGTCTGGACCCGGTCCATCAATTCGGCGCGCTGGCCGGAGACCACTTCCTGGGACGGGATCGAGGCGATCACGCCGCGAAGTGAGTCATCCATGATCGAGCGCAGGCGCGATTGCGCACCACGTTCATCGCCGACGGTCTGATAGAAGCGAAGCGGATTGACGATGCGATAGCGCAGGAAGGCATCGACGACGAGACGAACCTGATCCGATGCCTGGATTTCTTCCGGGCTCATGTCAAATTCCAGATTGCGCTTGTCGAACATCAGCACATCCATGACGAAGGGGAGCTTGAAATGCAGGCCCGGGTCTTCGTCACCGACTTCATTGACGGCATCAATCGGCTGACCGACGCGCAGGATCAACGCCTGCTGCAGCTCATTGACCGTGTACACACTTTGCAGTCCGACAAAAACGAAGCCGAACAGGAGGATTATTCCGAGGGTGCGGATCATTGGTTGGTCCCCTGACTGCGAGTGCGGTTCTGACCAAGCTGGTCAAGCGGAAGATAAGGCACAGCGCCGGACTGACTATCGAGAATGGTCAGATCGGAATCGCGCAATACGCCTTCCATGGTCTCCAGATACATGCGGTGACGCGTGACTTCGGGCGCTTGCACATATTCCTCATAGATCGACAGGAAGCGGTCAGCCTGGCCTTGCGCTTCGGCGATCACCGAGTCGCGATAACCTTGGGCCGCCTGGGTCAGACGAGCCGAATCACCACGCGCTTCCGGAATCACCCGGTTGGAATAGGAGGTGGCTTCCAGACGCAAACGCTCGGCATCCTGCTCGGCGACATCCACATCACGGAAGGCGTCGATCACGCTGGCTGGCGGCTGCGCCGTCTGCAGATTGACCTCGAGAATTTCGATACCGGCGGCATATTCCGTCAGCGTCGCCTGCAGCAATTCCTTGGTCCGGCGCGAAACTTCGCCACGGCCCTCGGTGATGATGTATTGCAGGTCCGAGGTGCCGATCACTTCGCGCATGGCGCTCTCGGCCACGGCGCGAACCGTGTTCTCCGGATTTCTCACATTGAACAGATAGTCGCGCACGCCGTCGGGATAACCGATATTGACGCGCCACTGCACGGCAAAGTCGATATCGACAATATTCTGATCGCGCGTCAGCATCTGGCCCTCGGGGCCGGTGCCGATGGTCAGGGTATTGGTCGTGGTCACCTCGGGCAGGAAGACGGTCTCGATCGGGGTCGGGAATTTGACATGCAGACCTGGCGAGGTCGTGCGGCTGTACTCGCCGAAGCGCAACACAACGCCATTCTGGTTTGGTCCGACCTGATACCAGCCACTACCCGGAAGCATAAACCAAACGCCGACAAGAATGAGCAGCACCAGACCGACGCCGAAAAACCCGCCGCCCTTGCCGCCATCCTTGCCGCCGGCTTTGCCGCCGCCGCCAAACATGCCGCGGAAGCTGCGCTGCAATTGGCGCACAACTTCGTCCAGGTCAGGCGGCTCTTGGCCACCACCGCCACCACCCTCGGGCTTGCGGCCCCAGGGATTTTGACCGTTTCCGTTATTGCCGCCGCCAGAGCCCCATGGGCCTCCGCCGCCGCCGCTACCGCCGGTATTATCGTTCCAGGGCATGGATGCTTCATTCCTCTCGATACAGTGTCGCCATAGATGGCCGTTCGCGGGCAAAGGTTCAAGGTTAATCGGGGGGGACATGCAGACTGCCAATCCCGTTGACCCGGGCTCAGACGCGTTCCAGCACCCGGCAGACGAAGGCGTGATCATCGCCCGGCCCGGCCTCGCACACACGGCGGGAGACCTCCGACCAATGCCCGGCGGCCAGCGCCGGGAAGACAGCATCACCTGCCGGATCGGCCTCAACTTCAGTCAGATAGAGCCGATCCGCCCGCGCCAATGCGGCCGCATAGATCTGGCCCCCACCAATCACGAACACCTCATCGACCGAATCGATTCGCGCCTGTGCGGTCGCGAAATCGAATGCCGTCTCGAGATCGCCCGCCACTTGCCCGCCCTCGGCGATAAAATCGGCCTGGCGCGTCACCACAATGTTCAACCGCCCCGGCAAGGGCCGTCGCGGCAGGCTGTCCCAGGTCTTGCGGCCCATGATGATCGGCTTGCCCGTGGTCAGCGCCTTGAACTGTTTGAGGTCGGAGCTCAGCCGCCAGGGCATGTCGCCCTCACGCCCGATAACGCCATTGCGGCCCCGCGCCACGATGAGACAGATCGCTGGTTCGCTCACGCCCCCTCCTCGCGCTCAAGCCAGCTGAGCCATTTATCCTGCACCGCGTCATCGAGATCGATGCCCTCATCGCGCGCCATGAGCAGCAACATGCCGAGCACATCGGCCATTTCGCGCGCCAGATGCTCACGCGCACCATCATCGGCCGGCTTGCGGCTGCGGCCTGTTGTGGTGAGATAGGCTTGGGTCAGTTCGCCGAGCTCTTCCTGCAATTTGAGCAGATACCAGTCGCCCGAGCGGTCGATGTCATAATGCTTGGCATAGATATCGGAGACCTGGGCGATGCGGGCTCCCAATTCGCCGAGCCCCAAAGAGCGGGTCTCGCTCATACCGCCACCGGTGCCTTGATGCCGGGGTGCGGATCATAATCTTCGAGCATGATGTCCTCATACTCGAAGCCGAACAGGTCAGTGGCATCGGGATTGAGCCGCAGGCGTGGCAGGGCGCGCGGCGTGCGCGAGAGCTGTTCGGCGACCTGGTCCATATGGTTGGAATAGATGTGGGCGTCGCCGAAGGTGTGGATGTATTCGCCCGGCTCCAGCCCGCACACCTTGGCCACCATCGTCGTCAATAGGGCGTAGGAGGCGATGTTGAACGGCACGCCAAGGAACATGTCGGCCGAGCGCTGATAGAGCTGGCAGCTCAGCTTCCCGTCGGCGACATTGAATTGATACAGCGTGTGGCAGGGCGGCAGCGCCATTGAGGGCACATCGACCGGGTTCCAGCCCGAGACGATCAGGCGCCGCGAGGCGGGATTGGTACGGATCTGCTCGAGCAGGTTGGAGAGCTGGTCGATTTCGGTGCCATCGGGCCCGGCCCAGCGCCGCCACTGCTTGCCATAGACCGGACCAAGCTCGCCATCGGCATCAGCCCATTCATCCCAGATCTTGACGCCGCGCTCCTGCAACCAGCGCACATTGGTCTCGCCGCGCAGGAACCAGAGCAATTCAATCGCGATCGATTTGAAATGCACCTTCTTGGTCGTCAGCAGCGGAAAGCCTTCGGAGAGATCACAGCGCAATTGCCGGCCAAACACCGAGCGCGTGCCGACACCGGTGCGATCATCCTGCTGCGTGCCGTGTTCGAGAATATCGCGCAGCAGATCGAGATAGGCCGCTTCCGCCGCCGAGCCGGTCGCGGCCGCGCTTCCGGTTTCGACACCGGGCTCCAGTACGGCTGCATCGGCCATTGCGATCTCCACTGCGCCTGTTGATCGCACACTCTACATCCGATTCGCCGCGACCGAACCTTCGGCGTCAGATTGATCCACATATATTGTGCCGCGCCGCCGCGATCACGATTCCGTGCAATACACCGCAAAAGGACTTGCCTTGGCCGCGTTCGGCGCTAGCTTGGCGAGATTGGAACATAAAAAGAACATCAACATCTCTGAGGGAGAACCACAATGCTGGGCTATGTCACTTTAGGAACCAATGACTTGCAGCGCGCTGCCGCGTTCTACGACAAAATTTGCGCCGAATTCGGCGTTGGCCGGATGATGGATTTCGACACTTTCATCGCCTGGGGCAAGCCCGGTGGTGGTGCCGGCATCGGCCTGACCAAACCGTTCGACGGCAATCCCGCCACCGTCGGTAATGGCGTCATGCCCGCCTTCCAGGCCGAAAACCCGGCCCAGGTCGACAAGGTCTACGCCCTCGCCATCTCGCTCGGCGCCCAAGACGAAGGCCCCGCCGGCCCACGCGGCGATGGCGGCTTCTACGCCGGCTATTTCCGCGATCCGGACGGCAATAAGCTGAACGTGTTCTGCATGTAATTCCCGTCGTCTGCGAGTTCCCGGTTCGTCGGCCTGCGCCTTGCGTGGGCCGGCGCTGACCATCTCCCCCTTTTTGGGCTCCCCCCTTTTGGGCACTTTCAGCGATTGCGTTGCCGGCGGATAGAGCGGCAAATACCACCAACGGTTCATGCGCACGTAGGTGATCGAGACCGCGATATGGACCCGCTCTCGGGGGCCTGAGATCTCGATTGCGAATAAATGGTGATGGGCGATAAATGGTGACAGGCACCCATTTCAATGCGCATGACCAATGGCGAGGCAACAGGATATACGTTCGGGCGGCGATGGCGGCTTCCAGCCGACTATTTCCGCGACCCGGACGGCAACAAGCCAAATTGGATCAAGGTGGCTCAAATACGGACAAAGCCAGCGCGCAATCGCATCACTCAGTCGACGATGCTGCAACAAGTCTGCGCCGATCCCAACTCTGCCACCAATTCAGCTTGCATCGTAGATACGGGCGGCACAACCTCTATGCGGTGATGACGCTGAAGCGCGGGAGCAAACATGGACAACAAGAAAGCTGAGGCGACGCGACCGGCCGGCTGCTCCATCAACGATGAGCGCGGCTTCACGCTCACAGAGATGCTCGTCGTGCTGGTGATCATAGCATTGCTCATGGCGATCCTTGCTCCCAATATCATCGGGCGCCTGGGCGGTGCGCGAAGCCAATCCGCTGAGATTCAGATGGAAAACCTCGCCGGTGCGCTTGAACTCTACCTCATCGACACAGGTCGATATCCGACTCAGGATATCGGATTGAGTGCTTTGGACACGGCGCCAGCTGGCATCACAGGCTGGTCCGGTCCCTATTTGCGCCGAGGCGGCGTGCCCGACGATCCATGGGGTAACGCCTATATTTATCAAACCCGCGCGTCAGACCATTTCACCCTGCGAAGCCTCGGCCGCGATGGCGAAGAGGGTGGAACGGGTGAGGATGCGGATCTGATCGTGACAACGACGCTTCCCGATCAAGATAGCTAGGCGGGAGTTGGTGAACCACCTGGCGCCTTTTTTGCCCTAATGCCCCGAAAACAGACGCAACGCTTCGGTCCGGCCAGGCGCGCGAAGCTGCACCTCGCCGTCACCGATCTCGACAACCTCATAGGCGAGAAATCGATCTCCAACCCGTAGGGCCACAGCTTCTGCCTCACCGGTCGCAATCCAGCATATCGGTCCGTTTTCATCGACCCCAATGCCGGCAAGCCGCAGGTCTTGATCAAACTCATCGACAACGGGCGTATCCAGGGTCGGCGCGATCTCGATTGGGGACGGCGCCTGTTGGAACAATAAAGCATGGGTGAAGCGCGCCGCTGGTCGTTCAGATGCATCCCCAACACGCAAATTTTCCGTCAACGGGTCCGCTGTCTCGTGCCCGTGCGGTAACTGGCCCAGCACGACGGATGTCAGCAAAAGCAACACACCTGCGCTCGCAAAAAGGCGATTCCACATCATAGCGTGGGCTCCCATGCCTGTCCGAGAATGGCCGAAACTGCCACATCCCCCTCGCCTGCTTGATCGAAAGCGCGAAGAGTCAGATCTGCCACCGCCAATCGCGGCTGTGTCTCGGCAAGATTTTCCAACGCGGCGCGCAATTGATGTTCGCTGCCACGCCAATCGACCCGGGCTTCAAGAACACCGTCGCGAACTGTCATAACATTGAGGTGCAGCAGCTCGCCGGTAGCGAAACTGGTGCGGATCGCCGCGTCCAATTGCTCCCTTGCCACGGCAAGGTTGGCGGCGAGGACGGGCTGGGTCCAGGCGAAATCGGACAGCGACCGCGCGCGGACCTGCAATACCTGCTGGCGCGAACTCAACAAAGCCGTCTCTGAGCCGAGAATCGCGGCCTCGCGATAGGCATTCGCGGCGCGCCAAACATTGCCTGCGATCGACATGGTCAAGACGATCACCAGCAGGCCGAGCGCTACCCAAATCGAAGCGCGTTTGACGGTCTGGAAATTCACTGGCCCGCCCCCAACAAGCTGGCGGACAGCATAACCTGGTCGAGCCCTTCTGAGAGCGCGGCGCGTTCAATTGAAACACTGCCAGGCACCGCTATCGCATCGAGCAAAGCGGTCATTTCGCCGGTCGGTGTCCTCACGGCAGGTGAGGCCTGCCAGGTCAATTGAAGTTGGCGCCCGTCGAGTTGGAACGCCTCGACCTGCATCGCCGATGAGACAGACGTGGAAACAGCGTCGATCAAGACGATGGTATCTGCCACATCAAACTCACCCAGATCGGCCAGACGCTCGCGGCGCGCCACCGCTTCAGAAAGCTGCCGCAGGTCAGCCAGACGCGCCTGGTGAAAACCACGAGCGTCAGAATAAACCTCCTGCGCCCGCGCGCTCATGACGGTTGCAAGCGCCATCATACCCGCCGCCAGTAGCGCGAGCGCCGCTGCGCGGGCGGCAAAGCGCACGCGGCGCTGGTGCCGGTCCGCCTGCGTGCGAAAAACAAAACGCTCCCCGGTCGGCGCAATGTACAAAAACCCGCCCGTCGGAGCGGATTTGCCCTGTCCATCAGTGATAATCGCCTGCAGCGCATCACTGGCGGTCATCGCCGCGGCCCAGTAGCTCTGATCAATGCGGGCGACAGCCCAGGACAAGGTGTCTATGGGTGCTGGTGCCAGTCGATCAGCTTGAAACGCAAACACACGGGCGGCCTCGGCCGGTTCATCGGTGCACACCGGGAAGCGCGCGACGAACACATCGCCAGCCGTCAGCGTGTGATAGCTGGGCTGAAGCCGATCTCGCAAAGCTGGCGGTAACCATAGTGCGGCATCATCCACCGCATCCAAAACGGTATCGATAGTCTTGGCCGCATAATTCCACAATGCTGACACTAAAGGCCTCCTGCCAGACAATGCCGGCTTGCGCGATCATATCGGCAATTGCGGACCAGTGACGCGGGCGCGCGCGATGACGCCCGAATGCGATCATCGTCCAACTGCACCTGGGTCAACACAACCATTTGCCGACCGTCTCGCGCCTGCCGCACTTCGAGACGATACCCATGTCCCGCAAGCAGCATGCTGCGATCAGGGCCGCCGCGCACGCGCCATTGAAGACGCTCTTCGTGAGATTGCACATCGATGTCCAACCAGAGCCGGGTCGGGAAATCGCCGCGATTATCCTCACGGTCCGGCTCACCAATCACCAGCGCATCAGAGCGCGATTGCATCATGACCTGACGCAAGATGTTGTTGGCCGCCACAAGCGCGCCGCGATCCTGGGCCGCGGCACGAATATGGCGATACCCCTGCATGGTGCCAAACAAAGTCTGCGTGGCCAGACCCGCCATCAGGGCAAAAAGAGCGAGCGCGACGAGCATTTCTACGAGTGTGAACCCTGCTGCGCCGGTGCGATCTCGACGCGGCCCAGGGTACGGCGATTTTCGCGACCTTTCCATATCCAGACCACCTCCGAGCTAACCGATACCCATGTGACTGCAACCCCCGCCAGCTCACCATCATAGAGCGGCTCACGGCGCACACGCCAGCTCGCCTCAACCTCGCCGCCGTCGAGTTTGGCCCGCCCGCTTGCCGTTTCGCCCTGCTCGGAGTGATAAACCAGAACCGCCCATGCGGACGCATCCTGATCCAGCATCGCCTGCTGCGACAACGCGTTTGCAAGAACAACTGTCACCCCAACCGATGCGAGCGCAAAGATCATCAACGCCACCAGAGCCTCAAGCAGGGTGAATCCCGATGTTCGATGCGCACTCATCGCACGGCCGCATCGGGCAGGCTCGCCAGACTGGAAAACAGCGTAATCACGAACAGACCAATCATCGAGCCCAAAACAATGATGATCATGGGCCCGGCAATCGCTGCAAGGCGTTCCAGGCGAATTTCCGCACGCTCGGATAGCGACAGGCCTGCATCGGAAACGAGTTCGGCAAAACCCCCACCCCGGTTTCCCAGCCGTCCGGCCTGCACGATCAGGTTTCGCTCCCCGAGCGCGCCGCTCAGTGCGCCGGACAATTCGCCGCCCTGACGGACAACACCGGCTGCGAAGGATAGCTTTTCACGCAAAATCGAATTTGAGACGGCAGCGCTCGCATCCTCGATCGCATCGCCCACCGGCGTTCCCGCTTTGAGCAATGCCGCAAAGATGCGCGCAAACAGCGCCGTCTCAATCGATGCGGCGATCCCCAGGCCAACCGGGCTCATCACAAACCGGTCGCGCCAGCGGTCCAGCGTCTCGCGAAAGCTTGGCACCTGAACCAGCAATATTCCGGCAAGGACCGCCAGAAGAACCGTTGCCAATACAAACGGCGCTGCGTCCGACACGGAGAGCAAAACGCGTGCACCAGCTGGCATGGCATCGCCGAGGTCTTCAAGCACGGGACGCAGGCTGGGAATGACAACCAGCAGAAACACAGTCAGCACACCGATGGCCGTCAATCCAACGACGGCGGGGTAAATGAGCAAAGAGACGATGCGTTCGCGAAACTTGGCCGTTGCCGAAAACAGCGGTGCCGCCGCGCCCAGCGCATCCGCCAGGCGGCCCGCGCGTTCACCGGCGCGGATGATCGCGCTGAGGGCCTGGCCCGGTGCCCCGCCAAAATTATTAAACGCCTCGCCCGGTCCAGCTCCGGCGCTGAGCCGGCTGGCAGCATGCCCAAGCGCCCGCCGGGCCGCCACGCTATCCTGGGCTTCGGCGGCAAGGCGCGCGCCTTCTTCCAGCGGAATACCCGATGCGATGAAGCGGGAAAGTTCCGCAGCCAGCCGCGCCGCATCGCGATAGTTCAACTGATCACCGCCGCGCTTCGGTGCCGGCTCAACCCGGATCGGCGCCAAGCGGCGCGCGGCGATCATCTCCGCCGCCTTATCAGCGCTGTGCGCCTCGACTTCGCCGTGCTGCCGGCGGCCATCCTGGCCCAGTGCCGTATAGCGAAAAATCGTCATGTCGATTCCAGACGCAACAGCACTTCAGCCACGCTGGTCAATCCGCGTGACGCCTTGATAATCCCATCGACCAGCAATGGTTCGGCAATGAAATCGCGCAGTCGCGAGGCGGGCGCCTGGTCGCGTGTCAACGCGGCAACCTCGCCCTCAAACACCAAGGTCTCGGTGACAACCATGCGCCCGCGGTAACCGCCATCACAAGCAGGACAGCCCACAGCGCGGCGAAAACCACCCGTGGCGAGCATCGCCAAGCCGTTGGCCTCCAACAGGGCGTGTGGCGCATCGTCAGGAGCTGCGCAAGCGGGACAAAGTCGGCGTACCAGACGCTGCGCGGTCGTTGCCGTCAGCGTCGCGGCTAAAAGATAGGGCTCCACCCCCATTTCAATTAGGCGCAAGGCAACGCTGGCCGCATCATTGGCGTGAATGGTCGATAGGACGAGATGGCCGGTAAGGGCCGCCTGAACGGCCGTGCGCGCCGTGTCAGGGTCGCGGATTTCACCGACCAGAATGATGTCCGGATCATGACGTAAAAAGGCCCGCAGCGCATTGGCAAAACTTAAATCGGCCGCCAGATCGAGCTGCGTCTGGTGGACATCATCGAAATAATATTCGATTGGATCCTCGACGGTCACCATTTTGCGGTCCGTTGCCCGCAGGGCGTTCAGCGCCGCATAGAGCGTCGTGGTCTTGCCGCCGCCGGTCGGTCCGGAGACCAAAAACAGACCCTGCGGCTTGGACGTCGCCGCCTTGATCTTGGCGATTTCCTCGGTGCGAAACCCCAGATCGGCAAAGGCCAGCCTGACATCGGCACGATCGAGCAGACGGATCACCGCGCTCTCACCGTGCGCCGATGGAATGATTGACAGCCGCGCATCGATCGGACGACCGCGGGCGCTGAGGGCCGTGCGGCCGTCTTGCGCCCGGCGGTGATCGGAAACATCCAGATCGCCGAGCACTTTCAAACGCACGATCAGACCATCCGTCATGGACGGCGACAGGCGCTGACGGTCCTGCAAGCGACCATCGATGCGAAAGCGCACCCGCCCGCCTTCCGGCTTGCGCTCAATATGAATGTCGGAGGCGCGCATTTCGGCCGCCTCGGCCATCAAGCTTTCCGCCAGCCGCACCGCCGGGGCGTCTAGGGATAGATCGCGGATACCGCCCGCATCATCGGTCCAGCGGGCACTGCCGACCCGCGTTGGACCATCCTGTCCGCTCGCGACCTCGCCGTAGAGATCGTCAAATGCCCGCCGCCAGGCATGAAAGCCGATGACGCGGCAGCTCACAGCCAGACCCGTAACGAAGCGCACGCCCGCGACAGCCTCGTGATCCGTTGGATCGACCACGGCTAGAATCAGCGCGCCGGCCTCTGTCGACAAGGGCAGGCAACGGTGTTGCTTGAGAAAGCCTGCTGTGACCGTGAGCGGCAAGGCTGCGCCGGGCAGCTCTCCCGGTTCGACGGGGCTCAGGCCATAGACTGCGGCCAGCGTTTCAACGACGGTTTCGTCAGGCAGGAGGCCAAGGCGGCTGATCACAACCGGCAAGGGCTCACCAGTCTCCTCCTGAGCTGCCCGCGCACGAATGACAGCATGTGAGGTCAAACCGGCGGTCTCAAGCTGATCGAGCATGATCATGAGCGCGCGCCGTTACAGATGGGGTCGCTCGCAGCGATACGGTCCCAAGCCTGGAGCCGATACGGCGCCTGCGGATCGCCGGTCAGGCGCACCAAGGCCCAGACCCCCGCGCCCCGATCCGGCCCCTCGTCCAGGCTCATATCGAGCCCGATCAGATCGCCGGTGCCGAGCGTGACGGGCGGGGCGGTCGCGTCGGGTTGGCCCGGCGCAATCAAGTGTCGAAGCCTTGGCGGTGCCAGCGTCGGATCGGGCGCCTCGCGCCAACTGGAAACCGTCACATAGGTTTTCAGACATGGCAGGATCTGCTGCGGCATGCCGAGAATATCGGCCAACTCGTCTTCAGAGGCAAAAGGGCGGTTGGCCGGCGGCGGCAGGCCGGCGCGCAGATAAGCCTGTGCCTCGGCGCCATGATTGCTGACGAGATCGTCCGCGTCGCGCCAATCGAGGATCGCCGAAGCGAGACGGTCCGGAGCATCCGCGCCGGCCGCCTGTAGTGCGAGCGCCAAAAGCGTCGGCGGCGCGGCGTTGAGATCGACACGGCCGTCAGGCGAAAACCAGCGCACCGAGACCGCGCCGGCATCGGTCTCGATCCGGGTCGCATCGCCATATTGTATCGGGTCCGAGCGGGACGCCACCTCATGCAAAGCTAGCGCAAACGCTGTCTGGAAAGCCGCATCGAGGCGGTCTTCCTCGCGCACGCCCTGCTGGAAAAACGCCGTGTCCAGCACGAGATGGATCGACAGGACCGCGAAAGTCGCGAGCACGACCGTCATCGCCACGGCCGTAATCAGGGCGGAGCCGCGATCGGCGCGCTGGCGCTGCGACCTAGTCATCGCGGAACCCGAAATTGCGCAGATAATCCATCCGCTCGCGCAGACGCTGGGTCACATCGATACTGTCCTGGCGCGAATGCATGACGTGTGGGGTCAGAAACACCAGCAATTCGGTGCGCCGCGTCGTGTCAGACGTGTCGCGGAACAGATTGCCGAGGCCGGGCAATCTCTGCAGGCCGGGAATGCCCGAGCGTGTACGCGTCTGCTGCGAGCGGATCAGGCCACCCAGCACCACAGCCTCGCCATCATACAGCGAGACGGTCGATTCCAGGCGGCGCTGTTGAATGGTGGGCGAGTCGATCCCGGATGTCGTCGTCGCGGCGACCGACGAGACTTCCTGGGCGACATCGAGCACGATCAATCCGCTTGGATCGATCCGCGCCGTCACCCGCAGCACTACGCCGGTATCACGAAACTGGATTGAATTGACGATCGGCGCATTGGGATCCGCGACGCTGACCGCACTCTGGGTCACGATCGGCACCTGGTCGCCAACCTGGACGATGGCCGAGTGATTATTGCGCACGACGATTTGCGGCGACGCGATGGTGTCGACCTGGGTCAGGGACGAGATCGCATTCAGCGCAGCGCGAACAAAGTCGGCGCTATAGGTGTAGGAAAAGCCGGGGAAATGCGCCGAGATGCCGCCACCCGAATTGCTGGTAGAGGTCAGCTCGCCGCCATCGCGGGTGTCGAAATACCATTGCACCCCATAGCGAAGATCATCGGTCAGCACGACTTCGACAATCATCGCCTCGATCAATACCTGGTCAGGTGCGTGATCGAGCTGGGTAATGACGGCCTCGATCTCGCGCTGGGTGTTTTCGTCGGCGGCGATCAGCAGGCTGTTCATGCTCTCATCGGCGCGCACGGTGACCGGTATCGCGCCGGACGAGCCGGGCTGCGCCGCGAACAGATCGGTGAGATGTTGGGCCACGGCGGGTGCTTCGCTATTGACCAGATTGCGGACCCTGATCTGGCGGCCATTGGCCGGACGCACATCGAGTCGTGTGATCCAGGCCTCGACCTGGTCGAGGCGGTAGCTGTGATTGGCAATCGCTATCACCGCATTGAGCCGGTTCAGCGCGACGAGTTCAAGCTGACTGCCGATCGGGCCGTCCTGGCCACCCATCACCGCATTGAGTTCGCCGACCATCGCATCGGGCGAGGCGACGCGAAGCGGATAGACCGCGATCGACATCTGGCTCAACCAGTCGGCATCGAACAGGGTGACCATATCGAGCATGGCTTCAACATCCTCGGCGGAGCCGGACAGAATCAGGGTTTCGCGCGGCTCGTCGGCGATCACCTCGCCGCTCTCGCGCGTCATTGGCCGCAACAGATCGGCCATTTCATGCGCCGAGATATAGCGCAGCGGCACGATGACGATGCCCTGTCCCACAGGCAAGCCGGCGGAGACTGGCTGCGGTCGTGCGCGCACTGCGCTGCCGCGCCCGACCGGCGTAACCAGATAGGTGCCATCGCTGCCGCGCGCCAAGCTGACGCCCGCCATGGCCAGGGATTGCTCGAGAATTCGCGGCACGTCCGCACGCGGCACCAGCCCGGCCGAGCGTAGGCTCACCAAGCCGGAAACCGACGGATCGATCACGAAGGCTTCGCCGAGCAGATCGCCGATCACGGCCGAGACGACTTCGGCAATCGGGGCCGAGTCGAAGGCCAGTTCGACACCATTTCCGGTGTCACGCGCCTGATGGCGCGGCGGTGACGCGACCGCTGCCGTCGCATCGCGGCGCCAAGGCTCAAGCGCCGGTGGGGCGGGATCGCTGACCGGAGACGTGGTGGTTGCATTGATTATGGCCGCCTCAGCCCGCGGAGGGGGCGGCGCGGTGCCGGCAATCGCGGTCGGGCCGGCCGCGCGGAAAAAACCGTCTGGACCTGACGCAGTCGCACAACCGCACAGCAACAGGCAGAGGCCGGAGCCGATGACAGAGATGACTGGTTTCAATTGCATAAAGCCCCTAAACGCGCCCCGGCTGCACAGTTTGACATTGTCTGTCAGCGAAGTGCAAGGCCGCGGCGTCGCTGGGCTGTGGGAATTCCCGGGCGGGGCAATGGGGCGGGCAAATTGCTTGTGCCCCCCTATTTCATCCATTCTCTAGTTCATGTTGAAGGGAATGAAGGCGCCGGTGTAAACAGGGCGTCCCTCCATACTCGTGCAGTTGCCTATTTTACCGGTCGTGAAGCGCGGGCTGTGGATAGAAAGGTAATTCCCGGTCACGGCGCTGAAACCGCGTACGCCCTCAACAAGAATCGCCGACACAGTAATGCTGGCCTGGGGCACAAAATATATCGCCTCATTATTACTGGATTGCTGATGGTCAAAATCGAAACCGTCGATCTGAATTTTGCCCCAGTTCGTCCGCGGCGAGCGACCATTTACCGAACTGATATCGACCATATGGATCCCTCGGCCATACCCCGGACGAGTAAATCGTTCGGAACACTTTTTGACCGTCAAGTCATCAACATCAAAGATCGCGTAATTGTTCGTTCCGACGGTATCTTCAACATGACAATTTTCGATAGTGAGGCGTTTTGAGAAGAAAAGTCCGACCCCAGCCGGTGGCCCGGATACAGCGCAAGTGTCAAAAAACTCGCTGTTTTTGATCGTAATGTCTTCGTTGAAAATGGTGGAGTAACTCGCATTCGCTGAAACTTCCAAGCCGGCCCCTTGGGCGCCATTCACACGGCATCCAATAATGGCGCAATCGTTCGCGTATTGAAGCAGAAACCCTCGCCAGCCGGCGTTGTAAGCCACGCAATTCAGGAAGCGAACATTTTTGACCGTGTTGGCGTAAGCCTCATAGCCAACGGCGGCGAAACTGTCATCGCCAGTATCGCGGGCGGTACACGCCTCAAATATGACGCCGTCGGCATTGTTGACATGAAAGCCATCGCCTTGGGTGTTGTGGGCGTAACAACTGATGACCTGCACGTCCTGGGTCGGGATTGCGTTGGTGTGATCACCGATTTGCAGGCCGAAATCGGAGCAGCCATAAAACTCACAATTCTCAATGACCGATTTTGAAGCCCGAAAACGGAGATGCACGCCATTGAGACGCGATGTCGCTGCCCCACCGAATGTCAGGCCGCGTACGGTGATATTTTCACAGGTACGGTCAACAACCCAAGTGTTGTTTGCCTGGCTGATCTGGTTGAGCACTGCGGAATCGCCAAACACGGTCACATATTTTCGGTTGGACAAAGTGGACAGACCACTGGTCAGGTATTTTCCTGGCGGGAAATACAAGGCGGAATGATCGGTGAGCGCTGCGATCGCGTTATTGATCGCAGTCGTGTCGTTCGTGAATCCATCACCTAACGCACCATAATCGCGTACATTAAGGAGAGTCGGAGCACTTAATGTGCCCGCCGAAGCGCTGCCCGTTACCGCGCCCGCCAACACCGTCGGAATTACGACCGACGCCGCTGCAACCGTTACCGGAGCGGCCGCAAGAGCAACCGGCACTTTGAACAAAAACTTGCGTCGTGAAACTGACATGAAACATCCCCATCAAGTTATCTTAAATCACGGTTTAAAACACGGTCACGCTCACCCGGTTTCGTCTCGGTCGACAGGTGCAAAATAAAGAACAGCACGGATATTTAGCAACACTACCAAAGTTGATTTTGGAGCAAGATGAGCTTGGCCCCCAAATTATTGAATCAGTTCAAAAGCTGCACTCCAAGCAGCAATACTCACAACCTCAGCGGCTTATCGATCAAACCACCAACGCTCCGGTCGCGGGGCGTGCCAGAACTGTATCTGAAGCACATTTCACAATCAAGGGGTGCATTTCTATCCGTCAACAAGCGTTGGGCAATGCATTATCAGTATAATTTGGAGAGCGAATTTTGAATGCTTCGCACTGGATACATCGCCCCCATCTCGACGAGAACGGTCGGATCCGGTCGGCCAGAACAGGTGCGTGTCACTGTTTATTCAGCAGTCAAGCCGACCAGCCGCCAGTCTCCAGGCTCCAGAACGACCAGTTCCAGTGCATCCGACAGATTGGCAATCGCGCGGGCAATTGAAGTCGTAAAAAACAGGGACACCTTGGATTCAACCGGTCGGCGGACCACATCACCCAGCGCGGCAACCGGCGGCAACAAACCTTCTTCAATGAGGAGGATTACGCGCTCTATCGCGATTTGATGATCGCGGCCTGCGCGGCCCAGCGTGTCCTGTGCTGGGCCTGGTGCCTGATGCCCAATCACGTTCATCTTGTTCTCGTGCCCGCCCGGCCGGCGGCGCTGGCGGCGTTGATGCAGCGTGTGCATCAGGCCTATACGCTCGCGGTCAATGCGCGCGAGGGACGGACGGGGTGTTTGTGGCAGGGCCGTTTTGCTTCCTATGCCATGGATGAGGGGCATGCGCTGGCGGCGGTGCGCTATGTCGAGCTCAATCCGGTGATGGCGCGCCTGTGTGACAGCGCCCGGGACTGGCCCTGGTCGAGCGCGGCGGCGCATCTGGATGGCCGGCTCGACCCACTCCTGACCCGCCCGGCCTTCCTCGACCGCATCCCCGATTGGGCCGCCTAGCTGGAGACCGGGCTCAATGCGCAGATCGAGGCCCGGATCGGACTGTTCGATGGGCCGGGTTATCCGATGGGCGAGGCGGGCTGGCTGTGCGAACTGGAGCGGCGGCTCGGCCAGTCCCTGCGGGCAGCGCCGCGTGGGCGGCCACGCATGGCGGCGCGCGAGCCAGGGTAATTGACGTTGGAATGGGTGCCTGTCACCATTTATTTTGAAATAGGTGCCTGTCACCATTTATTTTTGGCGAAGGTGCGCACGCCATCGCCGGTCATATTGTAGCGACCGTCATAGGTCGGTGCTGTCTGGCCGGTGACGCTGGTGATCCGGTTGAGGCCATCCGTGCCATAGATCAGGTCAAGATTGACATGTCCGGTCCAGGCATAGGCATCATTGGAAGCGCTGCGCGTGGCGATCTGGCCGGCCGGGTTATAAGTAAAGCTCGTGGTCTGATCGCTCGTGGTGCCTGCCAGATTGTGCGTCAGTGTGCTCAGACGCGAGGCGTTGTCGAATGCATAGCTTGTGGTAACGCCATTACCGCGCGTGATCGAGGTGCGGCGGCGTCACGACCGCTGCGGTCGCGTCGCGGCGGAAGGGTGGATCGGTGTTGGGCTGTGGGGACGGACAGGGATTGATGAATACCGCCGACTATTCTCAATGACCGTCACTCACGGACGGGGTGCAGCCTATTGCGTCTGTCCCGGTACTCACACGGTCTATTTGCTATCGTCCTCGCTATCGTGATCGATAAATGGTTTGAGGCCAAGCACCCAGAAAACGATCACAGCTAAAATTGGAGTTATACCAAAAATAACGTTGTCGTATTCACCAAATACTCCAAGATGAAACCACACGTTTATTGACGATGCCACAACCAATACAATCAAAACTATCGTCAAAACCCGTTTCTGCCCACTCGTCAATACCATTTTAAGAGGTTTCATGTGCGGTCATCCTACGTTTCGCAATATTGGTGGCTGCTGGGTACTGCAAGGCTCGTAAGGTTAAAGCCAAGGCCAGCGGGCACGACTAGGCCTGCTAAGTTATTATGAAGCAATCTACCCGATGCCGAAAGCGTGCTAACGGCTTTGAAGCCTCTGGCTCCCCAAGCCATGAAGCCCAACGCTCCCCCTGTGGCCAAGGATCCTGCTCCGAGGATCGCGTTCTGCGGCGTACCTCCACCTGCCCAATGTGCTGCGGCGGAGACCAAGTATGCGCCTCCTCCTACGAGCCCAACCACGGTCGCGGCCACAAATAATGTAGGCGCGGTAACTGTCGTTGCTCCCATTACAAGCGCGACTGTCCCAAGGACCGCAGCTCCTGCGCCGACCCTCCCAAGGACATCTCCAGCATCGGCAAGGAAATTCCCAGCAGTCATCAGATCCACATTGCAGGGATTTGGGGGCTCCCGCTCATCCCCACGATTCCGACCACCGCCACCGCCGCCCGCACCATCCCCATCTGGACCGCTCGCAGACGGCCCCACAGGATTCGCCCAGTTCAAATAAAGGAAAATACGCCGCGGGTAGGACACGCAATGGTGGGTGTGATTATCCGCATCTGCCGGGTCACACGCCAACCCCAACGGATCCCGCGCATTCACCGGATCCCCACCCACATAAGCATAGATATTCATCCCCCCTGCCTGACCGATCGGATCGGTCTGCATGAAGCGGCCGAGGCGGGGATTGTAGGCGCGGTTCTTGTAGTGATAGAGGCCGGTCTCTTCCAGCCAGACCTGCCCGGTATAGCCATAACGGCCACTGTTGGAGGCGCCGGGCAGGCCGTATTCGTCATAGCTGTTGGTGGCCGTGGCCGTACCCGAGGCATTGGTGAGCGCAACGATGGAACCACGCTCGTCGGCGATCAGCCATTCCGGAGTCGAGGTACCGGAACCGGTATAGTGAACCAGCGGTTCATCCGTGGCCGGACCATGGACATAGCGGTCCTGCAGCACGCCGCTGCCATTATATTCGGCGATCATGTCAACGCCGTCATAGAGGAAGCCGGTTGACACCGAACCGACCTGAAGCGTGCCCAACCGGCCCAGCGGATCGTAGGCCAATGTCACCCCGCCGGAGACTGAGGTCAGCCGGTTAGAATAATCATATCCGAAGGTGTGCGCGCCATCGCCGGTCATATTGCCGCGGTCGTCATAGACTGGTGCGGTCTGGCCGGTGACGCTGGTGATCTGATTGAGGCCATCGATGCCGTAGAGCAGGTCCAGATTGACATGCCCGTTCCAGGCATAAGCATCGTTGGACGCGGCCCGGGTCGCGATCTGGCCGGCCGGATTATAGGTGAAGCTCGTCGTCACATCGTTCGTCGTGCCGGCGAGATTTTGCGTCAGCGTGCTCAGCCGCGAAGCGCTGTTGAAAGCATAGGTCGTTGTGACACCGTTTCCGCGGGTGATAGCGGTGCGGCGGCCCTGATTGTCGTAGGTGAAGCTGGCGAGCAGGGTTGAGCCGGCGCCTTGACGGATCGCCGTGACTGCGCCAGCGACATCGTGGTCATAGGTGACATAGAAGGCATCCGGCCAGGTCATCCGCGTACGTCGACCGGCGACATCGTATTGATAGGACACCGCGCCGTGCGCACCGCTCTGCGTCACCATCCGGCCAAGCGCGTCATAGGTCTGGCTCGTGGTCTGGCTGCCGGCGACAACGCTGAGCACCCGGCCAAGCAGGTCATAGGTATAGGTTTCGTCGCTTTGCCCCGACGGCGCGTCGACATTGGTGACCCGGCCAAGATTGTCATAGGTGTAGAAGAATTGCTGATTGGTCCGCACCCGCCGATTGGCGAGACGGCCATAGACATCATAGGTATAGATCTCGTCATCACTGCCCGTATTGGTGCCCGGCGTGGTCGGGCTGGGGTATTCAATCGAGGCGAGCCGGTCGAAACCGTCGCGCAGATACTGGGTGCGATTGCCTTCGCCATCGGTCAGGCTGACCAGCTGGCCATTATTGCTGTAGGCACGCGTTGCCTCGACGATCGGATCAACGCCATAGCCGCTGGTCGTGGTGAGGGCGCGGCCGAGCAGATCATAGGTATTGCGGCTGATACGGTCTGGCCCGTAAGAGCCCGCCGTGGCCGGCGTGCAGGCCGAGCTGGGCGGGGAAGCCCAGGTGGCGGCATTCATCCGCTGCGCGACACAATCAATCCGTCCGGCGCTGTTGTAGGAATACTGGATCAGCGCCTGGACCGAGCTGGCCCCGTTGATCAGACGCGCCTGGGCGGCGCGCCCGGCCGCATCATAGACCACTTCCTGCCGGTCGATCAGGGCGAAGGCGGACCAAGCCGCATCAGACTGGCTGGTCACGGTGCCAAACTCGACCTTGGTCGGCTGGCCATCGGAATTATAGGTGGTGCGCTGGGCGGGATAGGCGAGCGAGCCGGTGCCATCGGGATCGGGTCCGACCTGGCCGATCATCTGGCGCGCATTGTCATAGCGATAGCGCGTCGTATCGGCGGTGCCCGAAAGCGGGCCATCGACGGTCAGCAGATTGCGGACATGGTCATAGGCCAGCGTGGTGGTCGCGATCAGCGTGTTATTGCCGGCTTGGGCGGTGGCGGTAACCGGGACAAGATTATTGGCCACGCCGGTCGCGCCATAAGCGACGATGGTGCGTTGTTCGTTGGCGGTATTGATACAGCTTGGCGATGTGCCGCTGGAGCAGGTCGAGGATTGGGTCGGCAGATAGACCGGCGTGGCCGCCTGGATGATGCTCGAGGAGGTGCGCTTGTACCAGGCATAGAGCGGGGCATAGGTGATGCGCGTCTGCGGCCGGTCGCCGCTGCCGACCGGCGCACTGCCGGACGGCGCCGGCGCAGTTGCGGTCAGCACGCCGCCATGGGTCGGATCATAGGTGAAATCAGTTCTGCGCCCGGCCGCATCGGTCACCGATATCGGCTGATTGCAGGTGCGCGGGTTTGAGCAGCTGGCAGGATAAGCAGCGCTCGTCGTGATCGTGGTCAGACCGGAACCGGGTTTGGCAACCTGGCTCACCGCGGTGACATTGCTACGGCTGTCATAGCTGTATTCCGTATAATTACCTTCCGGCGCGGTCACGCGCGACAGACGCAATGAGGCGTCATAGGTGAAGAGTGTCCGCTTGCCGAGCGCATCCTCGGTCGCGCTGACCAGGCCCGTCGCCAGGCTGGATTCGACCTTGGTGCTCCCGCCGCCGGGATTGGTCACCGTCATGGTGCGGGTCGAACCGCCATTGACGGCGCTATAGCCCCAGCTCAGCCCGTCGAGATTGATCGCCGTCACCAGCTGATTGCTGTCATAGCTGACCGTGACATTGTCCGAAGCACTGCCCGGCCGGCGTATGCCGGTCACATTGCCGGCCGTATTGACGGTGAAGCGGGTGACGCGTCCGAGCACATCGGTATAGGTGCGGCTCGTCGAGCTCAGCTCCGCGACGGCAAGGTAGGGCCAAGTCTGGCTGTAGGAGCAGGCATTGGCGGTCGGTGAGCAGTAATCGACGGCATTATTGAGCAAGGTGGCGCGGTCCATCCGCGTCCAGGCGCCGAGATCGATGAAATTGGTCGGCGTGGCATCGCGGCCGTAATCCATATGCAGCTGATAGCCGCGATTGGAGGTCACAGATTGCAGACGGTAGGTGGTCCATGTCTTGACGATCGGATTACCCCAGGGATTCTGGATCGTCGTGTTGAACGTGGTGCTGGCATAATGATAATCGAGCCGGTCGCCATTGGGCATGGTCAGCGAAACAATATTGGCGACATCACCGCCATAGATCGGATTATTGCCGATCAGGCCGGTCGATAATACGGCGACAGCACCCGATGGCGAGGTGTAGGTGTATTGGTAAGGCGATCCGGAGGCGACCAGCGTCGAGCCATCGGCATGGACCGGTTGCCATTGCCCCCCCGACAACCCAAACAGTGTCGCCTCCCCCATCACAGTGACGAGCAGTCGGGTCGTCCCACCGTACGGCACGACCGTAACCGTGCCCATCACATCATGGCGCCAGTCATCACCGATATAGGTCTGGCCATAGGACAGGCCGCCGCCCGGCGCACCGATCGAGATAACCGGCGAATGCGCGGTGAAATTCGCCTCAACCAGGTCGACACCCGTGGGATCCGTTACCGGCACGTCGAGCGGCACAGCGCCGCCACCCACGGGAGGCGGCGCGCCCCCGCCGCCAGGCTGCAGTGCCAGACCAGCCCCGGTCAGCGCCAGCGCGCAGGCAAAACCGGACACAATGGATGAGATGGTAAATTTCGGCATGGCGGTTGCCCCGGGCTAGCTGGCGGAGTTTTGTGAAGGAATTCAGACGAGATCGGAGCGGCGTCAGGCGCCGGTCGTCTTCTTCTCGATGCGATTGCCGGCATCGTCATAGGTATAATCCGTCGTGACGCCGTTATTGACCGAGCCGGAATGGACAACCTTGATGACGCGGCCATGCGCGTCATAGGTATAGGTCACAGTCTCGGTCGCGAAGGCGGGCGCGGACAATGTCAGCACCCCCGCAATAACCAGAAAAAATCGCATGCAATCCCCCTTGGTTTAGTCAAACCCCACATCAAAGGTTGCGCGAAACAACCGGTAATGCACGCTGTGGATGATGGTAAACACAAGCGGGATACTCAATCAACACGAATTTTGCGACCGAGCACCCGTTGAGCGTTTAACCCTGCGCACGCTTGAAAACTAATTTCGCTGGTGGGAACTCGCCGCTGCGTTGGCCGCACGAACACCAACCCAAACTTGAGGTGTTTTCCAGTCTCAGGTGGTCAATTCGACGAGTCCCGAGGCGAATTCCCGAGCCCACGAGGCACCTCCCCCAAAGAAGGCTTCGCGCCGCCTGCCAAAGCCAGACTGCGTACAAGGTTCTACCACTCGGTGCGTGAAGGCCTGTGAGCCTCGCTACGAAGGCACGGCCGCTCCTCCCCCACACCCCCCTTTGCCGGAAGACCAACCTCCAGCCAAAACGTTCCACGTTGTGCTGAGCCACGGTTTGAGAATCGACACCTAGGCGAGCGGGGCGTTGTTCCAAATCCAGACCACCGCAATGCCGAAGGCCAAAAAGGGACCAAAGGCTATCCGTGTCTTGGCGGACAATGTGATGGCACCGGCAAGTCGCGCGGTGAGCACGAAAATCAACGCACTCGCGCTGGCCAACAACAGGATATAGGGCAAGGCGATCAGGCCGCACCAAGCGCCTGCCGCCGCAAACAGTTTCGCGTCGCCTCGCCCGAGACCATCCGCGCCGCGCACGCGTCTATAGCCAATTTCCATCGCGACCATGCTGGCATAACCAATGGCGGCGCCGGAAACTCCCGACCATAGAGGCATCCCGTTGAGAAAACCGGCGATCAAGCCGAAAACCATCAAGGGCAGCGTGAGGATGTCGGGCAGGCGCTGTTCGCGAGCGTCGATGAAGGCAAGCGCGGACAGCATGGTGAACAGCACGGCGCCGCTGATGATTAACGATGGTGATGAGAATATAGGCAAGCTCATTTATGTAAGACTTTTTCCGTAGGGCTGCTCTGAAGAACAGCAGAGTTTGGCCGTGGAGCATACCGTCCATGGTCGGCGCTGCCAGGTGTCGTTTCTCGATGGTGGTGAAGAACCGCGCGAGAGCACGTACTCGCTGGTCCTGGAATACGCGCGTCACCGGGTCTTATAGGCGGCCATTTTGCCGTCGATCTGAGCGAGTTCGGCAGGATCGGGATACCTTCCATCCTCCCATTTGCGGACGCTGCGCTCATTCTTGCCCAACCATTTCGCCATTCGCTCCAGCGACCAGCGACGCTGCGCGCGAAACCGATAGAGCCTCGCGTCGAATGAACCGTCCGGCAACCAGCTATCGTCTGGGAGAAAATCGATCAGAGCCGGAATATACTTTACGCGGCTCATACTCGCCCCGCTCCCACAACCCAACTACCCCCCGATGGACATTGAGGATTTCAGCGACCTCATGCTTGTGCAGGCCCAGGCTTTTACGGCGTCAACGTAACAGGTCAGGCAATCCCTTTTCGGGCGTCCGCGCCGCCGCTGGACTAGCGGCGATCAGCGTCATCCGCGCGTTCGGGAAACAAGGTGCAGCAACCAATGTGTTCTGCATATAAGCCCGGGCCGTCTGAGAGCGCCTTGTGCGCCAGCCTGCGCCTCGCGTGGGCTGGCGCAAGGCGTTTTCCGCCCACTTTGGGCACATTCAGCGATTGCGTTGCCGGCGGATAGAGCGGCAAATACCACCAACGGTTCATGCGGCACGTAGGTGAGCGAGACCGCGATATGGACCCGCTCTCGAGGGCCTGAGATCTCGATTGGGCGAATTCAGCAAAGTCGGCAGACGGCTTGGAGCGAGCGATGAATACGAGGTCCGAACACAATGTGCTGGTATTGCAGGGCGGCGGTGCGCTCGGTGCTTACCAGGCTGGCGCTTTCGAGGCGTTGTTCGCCAGCGGGCGACGCACCGAGTGGGTGGCGGGCGTGTCGATCGGCGCCATCAATGCCGTGTTGATTGCCGGAAATCCGCCGGAACATCGGGTCGACCGGCTTCGCGCCTTCTGGGATATGGTTTCGTCCGGCAGCACCGAAATGCCTTTTATCGCCGATCTGATGCCGCGCGGATTCTACAACGAGATGAGCGCCAATGCGACGATGGCACAGGGGGTGTCCGGGTTCTTTTCGCCGCGTTTTCCGCCCGCGGCCCTGATGCCCGCCGGCACTGCCGACGCCAGCAGTTTTTATGATACGGCACCGCTACGCAAAACGCTGCTGGAACTGGCAGATTTTGACTATCTCAACACGGGTGCCGTCCGGCTCTCGACCGGCGCGGTCAATGTTGAAACCGGCAATATGACCTGGTTTGACAACTCGAAACAGACGATCACACCCGAACATATCATGGCCAGCGGGGCCTTGCCGCCGGGCTTTCCAGCCATCGAGATCGACGGGCAATATTACTGGGACGGTGGCTTGGTGTCGAACACGCCGCTGCAATATGTCTACGACGAACGGCAATCCGAGGATTTGTGCATCTTCCAGGTCGATCTGTTCAATGCCCGCGGCAAGATCCCGGCGTCGATCTGGGACATCGAGGCGCGGACCAAGGATATTCGTTTTTCCAGCCGGACCCGTCTGAACACCGATCTTCTGTGCGACATGCATCTGACGCGCACGGCCGGCAAACGGCTCTATGACAAGCTTCCGCCCGAATTGCGCGATGACCCCGATGCGCGCGCATTATTGTCCAATGACAATGATCCCAATCTCACCATCGCCCACCTGATCTATCGACAGACCCGACATGAAAGCCGGTCAAAGGATTACGAGTTTTCACGCGCCTCGATGCATGACCACTGGCAGGCCGGCCAACACGACGTCGCGACCACGCTGAATCACCCGGACTGGTTGGCGCGTCACACGGACGACGAGATGAGCGCCCATATCCGGGTTTTTGATCTAACCAGAGCGCAGGCAAAACAACAGCCTGCCTGAAGGAAGCTGCACATGGACCTGAAACAGATCCGCAACACCGCCTTTGCGATGCCGCTGACCAATCCGTCCTATCCGCCAGGGCCCTACAGATTCGTCGACCGCGAATACATGATTATCAGCTACCGCACCGATATGGACGCGCTGCGGGCCGTGGTGCCCGAACCGCTGGAAGTCCTCGAACCCGTCGTGAAATACGAATTCATTCGGATGCCGGATTCGACCGGCTTCGGCGACTACACCGAGTCCGGGCAGGTCATTCCGGTCAGCTTTGAAGGCCGCAAGGGTGGTTATGTCCACTCAATGTACCTCAATGATGAAAGCCCGATTGCCGGCGGACGGGAGATCTGGGGCTTCCCCAAGAAACTGGCGGAACCTTGCCTGCATGTGGAAAAAAATGTGCTGGTCGGCACCCTCGACGTCGGCTCGATCCAGGTGGCCAGCGGCACCATGGGCTACAAGCACCGCGAGATCGACCACGACACGGTACTTCAAAGCCTGCTCACGCCGAGTTTCCTGCTGAAGATTATCCCGGATGTCGACTGCTCGCCGCGCATCTGCGAACTGGTCGAATATTATCTCGAGGATGTCACGGTGAAGGGGGCCTGGAGTGGCCCGGCCGGGCTCGAGCTGCACAGTCATGCTCTGGCGCCGGTGGCCGACCTGCCGGTGCTTGAGGTCTTGTCGGCCACACATATTCTGACGGATCTCACGATTGGGCTCGGAAAAGTCGTTCATGATTACATACCGCATTTCAAGTGAGCCGCCGCACCTGGTGCCGGCCGGCCCCTAACCGAAGATCAGAAAAGGACCCGTCATGGATTTGAATGGAAAAGTTTGCATCATCACCGGTGCTGCGCGCGGGATCGGCGCCGAGATCGCCAAACGCTATGTGCGCTCGGGCGCACGGGTCGCGATTGCCGATCTGGCGCTGGACGCAGCCGAGGCAACGGCCGCCGAACTGACTCGGATGGGCCCGGGAGAAGCAATCGGCGTCGCGATGAACGTCACCGACGAGGCGGCGGTCAATGCCGGTGTTCTCAAGGTGGTGGACCATTGGGGCGGCGTCGATGTGCTGGTGTCGAATGCCGGCATCCAGATCGTGCATGAATTACAAGATTTTCCCTTTGATGACTGGAAGAAACTGCTCTCGATCCATCTCGATGGCGCCTTCCTGACCAGCAAGGCCTGCCTGCCACATATGTACAAGGCCGGATCCGGCGCGATCATCTTCATGGGCTCGGTCCACTCCAAGGAAGCCTCGCCGCTGAAATCGGCCTATGTCACCGCCAAGCACGGGCTTTTGGGCCTGGCCCGTGTGATCGCCAAGGAGGGCGCGGCGCATGGAGTGCGGACCAACGTCATTTGTCCCGGCTTCGTTAAAACCCCCTTGGTCGAAAAGCAGATCCCCGAACAGGCAAAGGAATTGGGCATTTCCGAGGAAGAGGTCGTCAACCGGATCATGCTGGGCGGCACAGTCGACAAGGAATTCACCACCGTCGAGGACGTCGCCGAGATTGCGCACCTCTTCGCCGCCTTCCCGACCAACGCGCTAACCGGTCAGTCGATGGTCGTCAGCCACGGCTGGTTCATGGAATGATCCGGTGACCGCAGGAAACGGGCGAAAATGAACCGGACCGATATCGAGGTCCGAGCCTTCGGTTCGGCCCGCATCCTGTTTGGTATTGGCTGACTGAGCGACGCCCGGGATAATTGGCAGCCGGCTTTTGCCTGCGCACTTGCCAGAGACCTCGTGTGCGCTGTCCCAGGCGAGCTTGTAGCGGTTGAAGCCCGGATCGGGTGCTGGCTGACTGTGGTCAAGATCGGCACGGTTCTGTTCGCCTCTGTCAGTAAAACAGATACGCGTCCTTTAATTTTTGAGATTTGTTCCCTATATTGGCTTTGTCAGCTTGCTGACTATGGCGATAAACGCGCTCGTAATAACCAGACCGGACCCGGGGGCAGTACCCGGCGGCTCCACCATTACCTTCAGCTTGTATTGGCAAGCGATTATGGGGCCGAAACAGGATCGACGGATGGGTAAAGGGGAATGCTTTTGCCCGGGTGAGGCCCGATACAGGCTCATTCTTAAAGTTGCCAATGACAACTTTGCTGAAGAAGTTCGTCTCGCTGCCTAGTCAGCGCGTCTAATTTCGCACTAAACTCCTGGGTGTTCGCACGCTCAGGCGGGGTTCGGAGGCACCTGGCAACAGAAGCCTCCACTTATCTCCCACATTGCTGGCCATCCTGCATCGCCCCCGTAACCAGCGCCTCGACCGGGCCAGACCTTGACGCATGGTCCCAGCGCCCCGCTAGATAGGGTTTACCCGCGCGGCGCAGGAGCCAGAATTGACCCCGACCCAGCCACCTGCCACGCCCGGCCACGGCGTCTGCGCCAATTGCAGCGCGCCACTGCAAGGCCCTTTTTGCGCGGCCTGCGGCCAGTCGGAAGCCGATTTGCGCCGGCCCGCTCTGTCGCTGGTTACCGATTTTCTCGACGGCGCTATCTCTTGGGATGGCCGTTTCCTGACCACGTTGCGCGGCCTCTATACGCGGCCCGGCCGGGTCGCGCGCGATTATGTCGATGGCAAGCGCGTCCAGTTTTCCTCGCCGGTGCGATTTTATCTGATCATGACGCTGGCCTTCTTCGCGTTGAGCGCGGTGATCGGCATTCGGCCCGTCTCGATTACCCTCATCCCCGATGCCGCCACCATTCGCAATCAGACCGCCGAGGATATCGAGGCGAGACGTCAGGCTTGGGAAGTGATCGACGCAAGAGCAGGCAGTGCCGACGCCGGCCCGCGATTCACCTGCGGCGTGATGCCGGGCCCTGACGAAATCGCTGCCGATGGCAGCCTCGTCTTCGCCCGGGATTCCGGCATTAATGTCGGCCTCTTCGTGCGTGGCAGCTCCCCTGAAGGCCGCCGGCTCGACGCAGCCGCCGCGGACTGCTTCCGGGCAGCTCTGAGCTCCAATGGGGTCAGCTGGGTTGAGCGCATGGTGCTGGAGCGGGTGGTCATCGCGGCCATCCGGCACCCGGCAGCCTATGAAGCGCGCGCTGCGGCCATCGCCAGTCAGGCCTTCCTGTTGATGGTGGCCGCCTTTGCCGTGTTGAACATGGTCTTGCATCCCAAGCGGCGGGTGATCGAGCATATCGTCTATTCCCTGTACTGGAATGCCAGCATGGTGCCGGCTGTGCTGCTGATCATCCTGACCTTCAATCTCGGTGGAACCAGCATGCTCACGATCATCCCCCTCGCCGTGCTGGGGATTGCCATCCAGGTCTTCGCGGCCCTGCAGGAGCGCGCATTTTACGGCTCAAGCTGGATCGGCACGGTTCTGCGGCTGCCGCTCCTGTTGACGGGTTATGCGGCCGGCATGACCGCTATCCTGATCGGGTTGATCTGGCTGGGCGCGAGCTGAAGCAATTTCCCCTGACGGGCGCAATGCCGCAAACCCATTCCCCCACAACCGCGCCTTGTGCAGTTGAGCGACTAGAATCCGTTGACCTGCTCACGGCGTGAGTTACCTTTGCTGCAAGGGAAAAATGGGGACGTTCATGGCCAAGGATCTGATGCGCTACGACTTGATGGCGCAAGAGGCGCTGCGCGGCGTTGTGCGTCAGGCTCTGCTGCGAGCCGGCATGCCGCAAGGCCTGCCCGGCCCACACCATTTCTACATTACCTTCCGCACCCGCGCGCCGGGCGTCGATATCGACCCGTCCCTGCTCGAGAAATATCCCGACGAGATGACGATCGTGCTGGAACACCAGTTCTGGGATCTCGATGTCACCGAAACCGGATTCGAAGTGACGCTGAAATTCGGCGGCGTGCCGAAATATATCAAAATGCCCTATTCAGCCGTATCCCGTTTTCATGATCCCAGCGTCGGCTTTCACCTGCAATTCGACCAGACGCTTGCCAGCGATGCCCCGCCTGCCGATCATGGTCCGGGCTCGAAACCCGCACCCAAGGGCGCGCCGGCAGAGGGCGAGGCCGGACAGGTTGTCAGCCTCGACAGTTTCCGCAAGAAGTGATGGCCGGCCAGCGCCCGGTTGCACCCGATTTGAGCGACGGCCCGGTTCACCGGCTCGATGCTGAACAGATCCGCGCTCGCCTGACCGATATGACCAGCCTCGAGCATGCTGCAACGCTGCTGGGATTCCGCCTGCTCAATTTTTCCATCGATGAAGGCTGGCTTGAGGCCGAGTTCAATCCCTCTGTGCAGGTGTCCAATCTGCGCGGCGGCGTGCAGGGCGGCATGATGTGCGCCATGCTCGACGAGGTGATGTCGCTGGCCGTGCTGGTCGATCAGGGCTTCACGGTTGGCGTGCCAACGCTTGAGATGAAGACCAGCTTCCTTGCGCCCTTGCCCCTGACGCGATGCAAGGCGCGGGGCCAAGCCCTGCGGGTCGGCCGCAATGTCGCTTTCATGGAAGGCACGATCTGGACCGGCGACGGCATAATCGCCGCCAAGAGCACAGCGACCTGCCAGGTGCGCCGGCCAAGGGCCCTGCGCGACAAGGCGTGAGCCCGATCACCCCCTTCAGCGGAAAATCCCGCGCCCTTGCCCTGATCGCGCTGGCGCAATTTCTCGCGCTCTCAGTCTGGTTCGCCGGCGCCGCCGCTTTGCCGGCCCTGCTCGAAGCCACCTCCGTCTCGCCCTTCCGGCAAGCGGCACTGACCAGCGCGGTCCAGGCCGGGTTTGTGATCGGCGCCTTGCTGAGCGCGTTTTACGGCTTGGCCGACCGAATGGATCCACGGCGTCTGTTCGCAATCGGTGCGGCCATCGCCGCCCTCGCCAATCTGGCGGCACTGGCGCTACCCGCCGGCGGCCTCGCCATGATCGCCAGCCGGGCGGTCGCCGGTGCAGCCCTGGCCCTGGTCTACCCGGTCGGGATCAAACTGGCAGCCAGCTGGGCCCGCGGTGATGCCGGTCTGCTGGTCGGCCTGCTGGTTGGGGCGCTGACACTCGGTTCGGCCATGCCCTTCCTGTTCAACCTCGCCGAGATCGGGCTGGGCTGGCAAACGCCCTTCGCCCTGTCGGCCATCGCGGCTCTGTTATCCTGCGGCGTAATCCTGATGGCTCGTGCCGGTCCCGGCCTGGCGCCCGCTGCCGCCTTTGATCCGGATACGATTTCGCTGGCCGTGCGCGACCCGGCGCTGCGCTTGGCCAATCTGGGCTATCTTGGACATATGTGGGAATTATACGCGATGTGGGCCTGGATCGGCCCCTTCCTGCACGCCTATTGGGCGCCGCGGACGCAAGGCGACGCGGCCGCCAATCTGTCGGCCTTTGCCGTCGTCGCCATCGGCGCCCTAGCCTGTGTGCTGGCCGGGCGCGCCGCCGACCGTTTCGGCCGCACATCGGTGACCATGCTGGCGATGGCGATCAGCGGCAGTTGTGCCCTGATCGCCGGGCTGTTGTTCGACGCGTCACCCTGGTTGATGCTGCCGCTCCTGCTGATCTGGGGCATGAGCGTAATCGCTGACAGCGCCCAGTTTTCGGCCGCGATTACCGAACTGGCACCGCCCGCTCGCGTCGGCACGCTCCTGACCGTGCAAACGGCGATGGGTTTCGCACTGACGACGGTCATGGTGCAGGTGTTACCACTCTGGATCGGTGTGTCCGGCTGGAGCTATGCGTTTGCGCCCCTGGCGATCGGACCGGCGGTGGGCGTCTGGGCGATGTGGCGATTGCGCCAGCGACCCGAAGCGATTCGCATGGCGGGCGGACGGCGTTAAGGCCGAGCCGGCGCGGCCCCAGCATCAGCCTCTGCCTCTGCCTCTGCCTCAGGCGTGTTCGAGCACGCGTCTCTGTTTGGCCAGCGGCGGGACGATCACGGTCGGCGGTGGCTGGATCGGCCGCGCAACCACGCTGACGCGGGCATGCTCGCCGGCATGTTTGCTCACCGACAGACGATTGACCGGACTGTCGGCATGACACACCACGCCAGACAGGGCGTCGAGCACAGCCTTGGCAACGCGCTCGACATCGTTGTCGGCCTCGGTGCCGGGCCGTTCGATCCGGACACAGACCTCATAGGCAAGGCATGGCGAGCGGTCGCGCTTGAACTCCAGACGTAAAAATTCACCGATCAGACAGCGGAAGCGGCGCGTCTGGCTGGTCAGCGCGTCAACGCGCAGATTGAGTTCGTCACCGGACATGTTGGATAAATTCGCCCCTGATACCAAACTGGTCTGACGCTGTGCCCCCGCGGCGATGCGCATCATCATCTTGATCCGTCATCTGTGAGTGATACACGTCCGACCTGTTCTTCACCATCTTCGTCTGGCGCGACACGCGCTGCAAGGAGCTTCCCCTCATGCGCGAGACCCGCACCGAAACCGACAGCTTTGGCCCCCTCGAAGTTCCCGTCGAAAAGCTCTGGGGCGCGCAGACCGCCCGCTCCCTGAAGAATTTCCCGATCGGCACCGAAACCATGCCGAAACCACTGATCCGCGCCCTCGGCATCGTCAAGTACAGCGCAGCGCGCGCCAATCGCCGCCTCGACAATCTCGAAGCGCCTCTGGCCGACGCCATTTCCCAGGCCGCGCTGGAAGTCGCCGAAGGCAAGCTCGACGATCACTTCCCCCTGTCGGTGTGGCAGACGGGTTCGGGCACCCAGTCGAACATGAACACCAATGAGGTCGTCTCCAATCGCGCCATCCAGATCCTCGGCGGCACGGTCGGCTCCAAGGATCCGGTGCACCCGAATGATCACGTCAATCGGGCCCAATCCTCCAATGATACTTTCCCGACCGCGATGCACATCGCCGCCGCCGAGGAGATCACCCATCGTCTGATCCCGGCGCTGCACAAGCTGCACAATGCCCTCAACGACAAGTCGCAGGCGTTCAAATCCATCATCAAGATCGGCCGCACGCACTTGCAGGACGCAACGCCACTGACCCTCGGCCAAGAGTTTTCCGGCTATACGGCGATGGTCGCCAATTCGATCCGCCGCGTCACATCGGCCCTGCCGGGCCTCTATGAACTGGCCCAGGGCGGCACCGCCGTCGGTACCGGGCTGAACACCAAGATCGGTTTCGCCGAAACCTTCGCCGAAGAAGCCGCCGCCTTCACCAAAATCCCCTTCGTCACCGCGCCCAACAAATTCGAGGCGCTGTCGACCAAGGATGGCCTGGTCGAAGCCCATGGCACGCTCAATTCCGTTGCCGTCTCGCTGTTCAAGATCGCCAGCGATATCCGCCTGCTTGGCTCGGGTCCGCGCTCGGGCCTCGGTGAGCTGGCCTTGCCGGAAAACGAGCCGGGTTCCTCAATCATGCCCGGCAAGGTCAATCCGACCCAGTGCGAGGCGCTGACCATGGTCTGCACCCAGGTGATGGGCAATAATACCACCGTCTCGATGGCCGGCAGCCAGGGTCATCTCGAACTGAATGTGTTCAAGCCGGTGATCATTTTCAACGTGCTGCAATCGATCCGCCTGCTCGCCGACGCCGCCGACAGCTTCACGACACGCTGCGTCATCAGCATCACTGCCCGCGAAGACAATATCGCCCTGCTGATGAACCGCTCACTGATGCTCGTCACCGCGCTCAACTCCACCATCGGCTATGACAAGGCCACCATCGTCGCCAAGACCGCCCACAAAAACGGCACCACCCTGCGCGAAGAAGCCGTCAAGCTCGGTTTCGTCACAGCCGAACAGTTCGACGCCATCGTGCGGCCGGAAAATATGTTGGGGCCAAAGGACTAGGCGATTTTGGCTGACCAACTCCCGAGCGAACCGGACATCGCCAGTTTTCGTACGGATGGAGTCCTGCTCCTCCAAGGGGCGGGACGCGCCTTCCTGCGCTCGGGGGCCGGCAAAGCGCTTTCCGAGGCCGAAACCAGCGGCCCCGGCATCCGCATCACCGGGCCGGGCCGCGAACTGCTCGACGAAATATGCGGGCCGCGGAAGCTGGCAGACTTGGCATCCCGGCTGGCCGGCGAGCCGCTCCGCCCCATCAGAATTCTCCTGTTCGACAAAACCCAATCATCGAATTGGGCGATCACCTGGCATCAGGACCGCGTGGTGCCCCTGCGCGAAAAGCGCACCCTCCCCGGCTTCACCCGCTGGACCACGAAGTCCGGCATTCCCCATGTCGAGCCGCCGGAAGACCTGAGCCGCCGGATGATCTCGATTCGCTTGCACATCGATGATTGTGGTCCGGCCAACGGGCCGCTTTCTGTGATCCCGGGATCGCACGAGCTGGGCCGCCTGACCGATGAGCAAATTGCCATTCTGTGCGGGCGTGAAACGCCCGTCAGCTACCCGGCGCAGGCCGGAGACCTTTTGATTCTCAGAACCCTCACCGTGCACGCGTCGGACCGGGCGGAACGACCATCGCGCCGCCGCGTCCTGCACATTGATTTCGCTCCCGATGAGCTCCCGCAGGGTCTAGACTGGGCCTTCAATCTGGATGGAGTGGTGATGGAATGAGCAGACCGGTCAACCTCAAACAGGCCCGCAAGCGCAAGGCACGGGCCGAAAAGTCCAAAAAAGCCGAGGCCAACCGGCTGCTACATGGCCAGCCGAAAGCCGTGACGGATCTGGCGAAGGCGCAGGCCGCGAAAGCTGCGCGCGAGCTGGACGGGAAGAAGCTGGAGAGCTGATCAAGCTATGATCCTCACCAGCTCCGACAGCCTCGCGCTTCCGAAGGGGACGCCTTATAATTTGTCCCCGGGACATCCCCCTTATCCGGAGGTCAATCATGGTCGTCGCACTTTTAGCCAGCCTAATCCTGCAGACAGCAAGTCCAGACACTGCCATTGAATTCATCGAAGTTCAGACCGCCGTTGACGCCATTGACGGGCTCGAGGGGCGCATATCCGAATACATTTACTGCGGTGACGAGCACGAGTTTTTCCGGATCGATTGCGGGGTGGTGACCAGTTCGGGGGAGGAATTGACGATTTTTGGCGGCTCCATCACGCGTTCGGTCGTGCGCGCGGGGCGGTCCTGGACTTACGCGACCCCGGTCGGCAGCATAAGTTCCGGTCAGGAATTTCCCGACACGGTGGAGATGCTCGAGCGGTTTTGCGATCACAACGCTGTGACGATGAGAGACGACAGCCTGTCCCTGCTCGCATGGAAGTGTCGGAATCTACCCGAAGACGCGCTTCTCAGAATTCAATTTGACAGCGACTACAGTTCAGTCGCGATCGAGCAATCAATCCCGTCGCCTTGAAGCAGAATGATCGATCCCGGAGATCGGGGGAAATTGGGGACACCTAATTGGTGACACTCGCAATTTTCCAGAACCTAACTCCCAGAGCAGATTGATCCCCCTCAAAGCTCGCCCGCGCCTAACCGGGGGGAATCCAGCCAGGCTCCCAACCGATGGCAGACCCCGGAATTCGCTGCGCGCCTCCGGGGGAAGGCGGTGTGTTGGGTGGTGAGGAACCTAAAGTGATGCCAGCGGCCAATAGCCCACCGCAGGCCTAAAACCCCGAATTATACATCGGAAACTCACCGCGCCGGCGCTTGTACTCGGCGCGAAAACGTTCGGCTTCTTCCGATTCGCTCAGGCTTTCGAAATACAGAAAAGCTTTGGGTGCGACCGGCCAGTTGCCCACCGGTTCGGCAGCGACATGCTTGAAAGCCTCGCGCAGCGAACGCGAGGAGGCAATCTTCAACACCGAGGACGGATCACTCTCCGAGCGCAGCAGGACGTAGACGCCCGGCCGGTTCGGGACGCGCCGCTCATTCATCGCCGAAAACGGCAGGGGGGTGCTCCATTTGCGCATGGCTTGATCTAACAGGACAAAGGCTGAAAATTGGTAACTGAAAGGCCACAAGCTGCAGTTGGCCTCGATGAATGACCCGGCACTTGCCTGCCGGCCCGGCCTGGGGGATGGTCGGCCATGCCCTTGCTCAAACGCTCAGTCTCACTTGCCGGCCATCGCACCAGCCTGTCGCTGGAGGCGGAATTCTGGGCTGTTATTGACGCCGCCATCCGCGCCGATGGTGTGTCGCTGGCCGGTCTGATCGCCCAGATCGACGAAGCGCGCGGCCTCGAACCACTGGCTTCGTCGATGCGGGTCTGGGCCCTGAAACGGGCGCAGGCGTCAGAGAGTGATCAGCGAGTGATCAATGACCGGGCCGACGCTGGGCCGCGATGGTGAGTACATCCATCTCTGAATCGAGATCAAATACGATCGGCTCGTCGACACCGCACTGCCAGTCCGGCGCCAGATAATCGGCGGCATCGCGCGCGATCTGGTTGGCATTGGGCTGCTGCGCCGCTTCGACATAGGCGACATGGCAAGCGCCCAGCTCGCCCTCGGGCCGTAGTGCCGTGACGGTGAGATATTGGCCGCCCTCGCCGGCCTGAAAGCCCGTGAAGATCGAACGATGGATCGTCGCGAAGGCAGTCCCGGACGCGTCCAGCCGCCACTCCATCACCTGACCGAGATCCTGAAACACCCCGACGCGTGGCGGGCTCTCGCTCCACTGGGCCTCCAAGCCGCGCCGGGAATAGGCCACTGCCGCCCCATGCTCGCCGGCGAGAATATGGACCGTCCATGCGCCATAACCAGCGCAGTCGGAATAGAAGACCGGATCGTCCTCGGCTTCGCGCGTGGTGCAATCGTCGAAGACGCGGACATAGGCGCTGTCATTGGCCCCATCATCGGCTTGGGCGCAGCCCGGGGCCGATAGTGCGAAAACAGCAATCAGGCTTGCAGGAACAAAGTGTTGCATGAGATCTCCTTTTTCCAGCCCACTCTAAGGCGGAAAACCGGTCTGCGGCCAGAAAAAATCGGGCGCCATCCACGCTGGCCCTTGACCCGACCGCCCCGGCACGGCAAATCGCCGCCGTGTCCAGTTCGAAACCCAATCGCTCAGTGTTCGGGATGATCGGCCGCGCCACCCGTGAGGGCCGCGGCCCGATTCTGTGGTTGCTCGGCATCGGCGTCGGTCTGGTCGCCGGCTTTGCGACCCTGGGCTTGCGGTTGAGCATTTCGATGGTCGAGCAGACCGCCTATGGGGTCACAGACCCGCATCTGGCCACCCATGCGGCAACCCTGCCCTATTTGCGTCTGATCCTTGTTCCCGTCGCCACCGGCGTGGTGATCTCGGCGCTGTATTATCTGGGGATGAGGCTAGGGCTGGTGAAAAACCCGGCCGGCAAGACCGTCGCCGACCTGCTCGAAGCGCGTGCCGTCAAGGGGGGCAAGGTCGAGCTGGGGGCCGGCCTGTATTCGGCCCTGCTATCGGCGATCTCGCTCGGCGGCGGCGCCAGTGGTGGACGCGAGGGACCGGCCGTCAATCTCGGCGGCACGATGGGATCAGCGCTGGCGGCCTGGCTCAACATGCCGGCCCGCGCCAGCCGCATCCTGCTCGCCTGTGGTGCGGCAGCCGCCGTATCCGCCAGTTTCAACGCCCCGGTTGCCGGCGCCCTGTTCGCCTTCGAAGTTGTGCTCGGCCATTACGCGCTGCGTTCAATCGCCCCGGTCGCCGTCGCCAGTGTGGTTGGCGCCCTGACCCTGCGTTTCTATCCCGGCAATGACACGGTGTTTGGCCTGCTGCCGGTCGGACCGGCGGGACTGTGGGATTATCCCGCTGCGGCTGTGCTCGGCATTGCCGCCGCCGGCCTGGCGATCCTGTTTGATCGCGGCGTTCTGCACGGGCCGGTGATTGTGACCGGTTGGGCGACACGGCTGCGCTTTCCGCTCTGGTTGCTGCCGATCCCGGGCGGACTGCTGATCGGACTGCTGGCGCTGATCGCGCCGGAAATCCTCGGCGTCGGCTATGAGACGACGTCGAATGCACTGCACGTGGCCTATCCGCTGCAATTGCTGCTGCTCTTCATCGTCATGAAAATCATCGCCACCACCATCACCCTGTCCTTCCGCTTTGCCGGCGGCGTGTTTTCACCCTCGATCTATCTCGGCGCGATGCTGGGCTCGGCCTTCGGGCTGGTGATGGTCAACCTGTTCGGCGATGCGACGGCTGGTGCCGCCTTTTACGCGGTGATCGGGATGGGGGCTGTGGCCGGCGCCGTGCTCGGCGCGCCGCTCTCCACGACGCTGATCGTGTTCGAACTGACCTCCAGCTATGAAGCTTCGGTCGCGGTTCTGGTCTCGGTCTCGCTGGCCACCATCCTGACCCAATCAACGCTGGGCGGTTCGCTCTTCCAGCGCCAGGTAATGCAGTTTGGCTATGATATTTCCGGCGGCTCCAGCCGGCTGGTGCTGCAAACCGTGCGGGTGCGCGATTTCATGATGCCGCTCGATCGATGGGGCGAATCGGAACTCGCCGCCGGCAGTTGCCTGTATGAGGACGATACGCTGGACCGGGCGCTCGGCCTGCTCGATGCCGAACAGCTCGACGGCGCACCGGTGCGCAGCCGCTCCGGCGACCAGCCCGTCATTGGCTGGGTTACCCAAGCTGACGCCCAGGCCGCCTATGCCAAGCGTCTGGCCGAAATCAGCGAGGAAGAGCATCGCTGAGCGCAGCCGTTTCGAAGCCGCACACGATGATTATCCGTCTGGAAAGAATGTTGGAATATGACTGTCCACATGACGGCATCACGGCAAGCAGTGACGGAGCCAACTCCGCTTCTGGGCCAGGGCACACTCGGCCCTGACGCCCTGCGCGCTGCCAATATCAATCCCGACACCGGCTTGGCGACCGACTATCTCAATCACTTCAACGAAGTGATGATGCTGATGGAAATGCTCCCCGACATGCCCGATTGCGCTGAAGACGTGCTCGACTGGGCCCCGGCCGATTATATCGAACACTTCACCAATTCCGGCTTCAAGGACAAGGAATTGGCCGTCCTCGCCTATCACGCCGCACCGCACGAAGTGCGGGCGCATCTGGTCACGCTGGTGCTGCAAATCGAGGCTGAAGTGGAACGGGCCCAGGCCATGTTACGCGAAGATGCCGGCGACACGGCCTGCCGCGCCGTCGCCCGGCTGGCCACCGACTGTATCAAGCCACTGATCCTCGCCGCCTCCAGCGCCATTCACGGCCAAGCGGAAAGCGAAGACGATGATCAGGACGAAAGCGTCCAAGCCGGCGTCGACGCCCTGTTCGGCTAGCGGGTTTGCCGTCGCCGCGAGCGGGGCCTCACGCAATCTCATATTGTATGAGTAGGGTTGTGACGCGACGTCGTTAATAACCCCGCGACGCCAAATCGCCCGCAATCATGAGACTCACGAATGCCCCGCCTGACACTGGTTCCACCAACCGCGCAGCGCCCGCCTCCATGCCCGGTCGAGGAGTTTCAAGCCATCCTGGCCGAGCTCCATGCGTGCCGAGATGGCGAGACCGACGGTCCCGCCGTGTTGTGGCTGATCAATGACCTGATGCGCTATTGTGAGGACCGGCTTGAGGAATGCGATAACGGGTCGGCCGAGGGCGCGGCCCTGGTTCTGCGTCGCCAGAAATTCCTCGCGGGCCTGACCGGATTCGCCGAACAGATCCGCAAATCGAATGGCGAGCTGAGCGATGAATTCATCGCCTTCCTCGCCACGGCACCGGCAGCGATGGACGACCTGACGACAAATTGAGGCCTGACCGGCCCACCGCAAGGTTCGGCACGGCCGGGAAATGCGAACAAAAAACGAACAATTACACATCACCGGCTTGGGATTGCGCGTTATTCAGTCCAAACTAGGCGATTGAACGACTCGTTATTCGCAGGCTGGCATGACTTCGCTCACGATTTCCGACATGGCGCGTCCGGCGCCGCCCTCGCCTTATCTTGAAGGCCTCAATGGCGAGCAACGTCAGGCCGTTGAAGCGCTTGACGGAGCTGTGCTGGTTCTCGCCGGCGCCGGCACCGGCAAGACCCGCGTCCTGACCACCCGCCTTGCCCATATCCTCGCCACCGGCCGCGCGCGGCCATGGGAGATCCTCGCCGTCACCTTCACCAACAAGGCGGCGCGCGAGATGAAGGAGCGGGTCGGCAAGATCATCGGTGAAGCCGTCGAAGGCGTGCCGTGGATGGGGACATTCCACTCGGTCTCGGCCCAGATATTGCGCCGCCATGCCGAGCTGGTGGGTCTGAAATCCTCATTCACCATTATCGATACCGACGACCAACTGCGCCTGATGAAACAGCTCATCCAGGCCGAAGGCATTGACGAAAAGCGCTGGACACCGCGCCATCTCGCCTCGGTGATCGATGGCTGGAAAAATCGCGGCCTGATGCCGGCCCAGCTCAGCGAGGAAGACAAATACGCCTTCGCGGAAGGCCGCGGCAAAGACCTCTACGCCATGTATCAGACGCGCCTGAAAGTTCTCAATTGCTGCGATTTCGGCGACCTTCTGCTGCACACCTTGCACATTCTCAAAGACCATGGAGACGTGCTGGCCGAGTATCACCGCAAATTCCGCTACCTGCTGGTCGATGAGTATCAGGACACCAATGTCGCCCAATATATGTGGCTGCGCCTGCTCGCCAAGGGCACCGGAAATCTGTGCTGCGTCGGCGATGACGACCAGTCCATCTATGGCTGGCGCGGCGCCGAGGTCGACAATATCCTGCGCTTCGACAAGGATTTTCCCGGCGCCACCGTGATCCGACTGGAGCGCAATTACCGCTCGACCGAACATATCCTCGGCGCCGCCTCCGGCCTGATCTCCGCCAATCGCGACCGGCTCGGCAAGACGCTGTGGACCGATGAGGAAGGCGGCGAGAAAGTCCAGGTTCGCGGCCTGTGGGATGGCGAGGCGGAAGCGCGCTTCGTCGCCGAGGAATGCGAGAACTGGGTCTCGGCCGGCCGGTCCTATGCCGATATCGCCATCCTGGTACGCGCCTCCTGGCAGATGCGGGCGTTTGAGGAGCGCTTCATCATGCTCGGCATGCCCTACAAGGTGATCGGCGGCCCGCGCTTCTTCGAACGCGCCGAAGTGCGCGACGCCCATGCCTATTTGCGCCTCGTGCGTTCGCCGGAAGACGATCTCGCCTTCGAGCGCATCGTCAACACGCCCAAGCGCGGCATTGGCGATACCAGCGTCCAGAAGATCGCCATGCTGTCGCGCGAAAAGCAGATTTCGATGACCGAGGCGACGCGGATCATTGTCGGCACCGACGAGATCCGCGGCAAGGCGCGCACCAGCCTGCAGGTCTTCCTGCGCGATCTGGCGCGCTGGCGCGATCTCTCTGAAACCAGCCCGCTCAACGAGATGGCCGAGATCATCCTCGATGAAAGCGGCTACACCGCGATGTGGCGCGAGGACAAGACACCCCAGGCCGCCGGCCGCCTTGAAAACCTCAAGGAACTGGTCAGCTCAATGGCCGAATGGGACACGCTGGAAGCCTATCTCGAACACGTCGCCCTGGTGACCGATGCCGACCGCGCCGTCAGCGAAGACGAAGTCTCGCTGATGACGCTGCACGGCGCCAAGGGCCTGGAATTCCCCCACATCTTCCTGCCCGGCTGGGAAGAGACGGTCTTCCCTTCCCAGCGCTCGCTCGATGAAGGCGGCACCAAATCCCTCGAGGAAGAGCGCCGCCTCGCCTATGTCGGCATCACCCGCGCCCGCGAACGCGCCATCATCACCTTCACCGCCAACCGCATGATTTATGGCCGCTGGCAGTCCGTCCTCCCCTCAAGATTCGTCGATGAACTCCCCCTCGATCATGTCGAGGCGCGCAGCGAAACCGGCTATTACGAAGGCGGCGGCCCCGGCTTTGAAAACGTAAGACAGACCGCCGACCCCATGGCCTCAAGCTATTCCAGCCCCGGCTGGAAACGCTACCAGGCCTCAGCCCAAGAGAACCGCCGCTCCGCCCCGCCCATGATCAACGCCAAAGCCAACCTCATCGAAAGCGGCCCCGTCGGCGGCGGCACCGGCAAATGGAAAACCGGCGACCGGGTGTTCCACGACAAGTTCGGCTATGGAACGGTGAAAGTCTCGGATGGGTCGAAATTGACGGTGGCGTTCGACAAGGCCGGGATGAAGAAGGTGGTGGAGAGCTTTGTGAAGGAGCTGCCGTGAGGAGCGCCAAGCTCCCGGCGATAACACTCTACGACCATCACCAGCTCCGCCCCCTTCGGGGGCACCTCTTCCATCAAGGAAGAGGAGGGAGCGCGCTCGATGCCATGCGCGATGCTGCGCAACGGAATTGCCAGACGAAGCCGCAAAGCCCCTCCTCTTCCTTGATGGAAGAGGTGTCGGCGCAGCCGACGGAGCTAGTGAAGCTCGTAGAGTAAAGCGCCTTGGCTCGCCTAAAAATGGACAGCCATTTGCGCGGTGACAGAGCGCCGCAGAGAATTATGATGCGGGTCAGGAGGAGAATGCGATGATCCTGCTTGCCCTTAGCCTGCTGGTAACCACCGAAGACTGGCCACTGCCGATTGAACACCAGGTCTGCCGTCAGACTCCCGCGCCAGACCGGCCTGACGGCGCTCATCCCGTCTTCCTGCCCTCGGACGGTAGCCTTGTACCCGCAATATTTCCGACCGGCGCGCTGGATCCCTTCATGTGCCGTTGGTTTTCCTACGAGCTGTACACGCTCGGTGACGGTCCGCTTGAGCCGGAAACCGGCACCACCCTCTACCGCTTCACTCGAGTGCGTTCCTTCGACGTGCCGGTGCGCTACAGCCTGGCCCTGCCGGACGATGGCAGCGCAGGTCGGCTTGATTGGGTGATCGGGGCAATGCGAAACGGAGAGCACGCGTCGCCGCTGACCGGACATCGCGAATTGACCGACGCAGAGACCGCCGAGCTCCGTACGCTGGCTGCCGGCGCAGACGGCTGCACGATTGGCGTCACGAGCGAACGATATGGTGTGGACGGCGAGGAATGGCTCTATGAGTCTGTTAACGACGCGGATTATTGCTTCGCCTACCGGTTGACCCCGCCAGAGGGTGAATTTCGCAGCTTCGGTGCCGCCCTGATCGAGCTGGTGGAACTTCCGCACTGATAGCCCGCCCTCTCCGTGAGGAGAGGGTCCAGCGAAGCCGGGGGTGAGGCGGGCCATGCCAAGTTCGCTCGCACTACGCCAATTATCTTCCAAAACCAAACCCTTGTCATCCCTGACGGATGCCCGGGCGCGAAGCGGTCCGGGCGGAGATCAGGGACCCAGACCCGGCATCGCTCATCCAGCTCGCGCAAGCGCGAATTTCCACCGACCCGCCGCTGACGCACGAAGCGTCGGGCGTCTGGGTCCCTGATCTGCGCCCCGCCTCCGCGGGGCATCCGTCCGGGATTGTCTGTTGGGTGTGGTGTTATAGTGGGGTGCCGGATTGGG